>CAJQNH010000207.1 GCA_905479615.1 uncultured Eudoraea sp. | reverse complement strand
TCTCAGAATGCCCATAATGAGTGGGTTTGAAGTAACACAAAAAATTAGAAAAAGTACTAAAAAAGAAGTGGCAGAGATCCCCATAATAGCACTCACGGCAGACTTCACCTTTGATGATAAAAACGAATTTGAAAATAGTGGAATCAATGATTTCATCCTTAAGCCCTTTAGCCCGGAAGAACTACTTTCAAAAATAATTAAAAACAGGAATGACCTCCAAACCAATTTTAATTTAAAGGGGTCATCGGACGATAATAAGGCTGGTCAGACGGGGTCTGAATCAACCTTTAACCTTAATTCTGTTTTAAAAGACTGTATGGGCGAGTTAGAACTGTTAGAAGAGCTGATAGGCCTTTACAAAAGAAATGCCCTTGAATTTATAGGTAATGTTAAAATGAAACTCCAGAATGGCGATGTGGAAGGAGTTGAATTTGCAGCACACAAGATTAAATGTGGTTTAAAAATGATGCAGACTATGGAGTTATTTTCTATAGTTGAGCAATTAAATACAACGGCAAAGACCACTAAAGATATAAATCATATGCAATTTCTGCTAAACAGATTTGTACAGGAATATCCGAAAGCAGAAGAGATGATTAATGAAGAATTAGGACGATTAAATAAAAACAGAAACGGGTAGGATGGTAAATAAGAATCTATTATTAGCGGAGGACGACGAGTTGTTAGCATCTTTATTGGATTATAGACTTCAGAAAGGGGGCTATAACGTCCATGTGGCAAACGATGGCAGGGATGTAAAAGAATATCTTAAAACAGCTACTCCTGATATTATTGTTAGTGATATAATGATGCCCTATTTCTCTGGAATTGAACTAATAGATTACGTAAGAAACCAATTGAATTCAAAGATTCCAATAATCATTATTTCATCTGCGGGAAATGAAGAAAATGTTCTTAGTGCCTTTGAATTAGGAGCCAATGACTTTATATCTAAACCAGTGAGTCCTTCGGAACTTTTGGTTAGGGTGGGCAGAGAGCTAATTAAAAAATAATTTTTTGGAAATAATCTCACAAACATATCGCAGTATTATGCTGTTAAGTGCACCAAAGATCCATACGGATCTTTTGTGGGATTTAACAATATTGTTTTCTGGGCTCGGGATTTTATTCTTTGCATTTGTTTTTATATTCAGAAACCGTCTTTCTGCTAAAGCGACGAAGGTAGCCCGTCAAAAAAAGATCCTGGCACCTATCATCAGCAATTTTCTCTTTTACGAGACAGATGCCACTAAGGAAGAAAATTATGAATACATAAAATTAAAAATTGAAATTCGAGATTTATTGAAAATACCCTTTAACCGATTAGTATTAACAGAGATCCTGTTAGATCTTAAAAAAGACCTTTCGGGCGATTCTCGTAATCGTATTTTTAAATTGTACCAGGACCTGGAGCTACATTTAGATGCCTTTAATAAATTAAGGAGCTGGCGCTGGGAAGTCGTTTCCAAGGGAATACTTGAATTAACCCAAATGAGAGTATTAGCTGCATATGGGTTTATAAAAAAGTTTATTAATGATAAAAGAGGAGTAGTACGTAAACAAGCACAAATAGCAACGGTTACATTAAAACATGAAGGCATTTCGTACTTTTTAGATACTACAAGATATGGAATCTCAGAGTGGCAACAATTAAAACTACTGGATGTATTAAGGAATTTTGAGGACTTTACACCTCCGCAATTTAAGGCATGGCTTACCTCTAAAAACAAGGATGTGGTTTTATTTGCCCTAAGGCTTATTAAGCATTATAACCAAAATGACGCCAATAAGTCTCTGATAGAATTAGTAAAGCATAAGAATGACCAGATTAAATCAGAAGCCATTCAGTGTATTAAGGATTTTGGTGTTTTTGAAGCCGTGTATACTTTAAAATCTGTCTTTAGAAACTGTAGGGTAGATATTAAATTACAGATTCTCGACACCATTTCTTCAATAGGGAAAGCGGAGGATATAGAATTTCTTCAAACTATATTAAATAAAGAATCAAACTTCCTTGTAAAAAGTAAAGCTATAAGTACAATTAATGCCATAGCCCCAGAGACCTATGTTCCAACAGAAGGAATTGATAAGAGTATTGCCACCAAAAGTTATGAAAATAATGTAGAAGACAATTCTACTCAATTAGCAGGAATTATGAAAAATAATGAGTTGCAACAAGACGACAGTCTGCAAGCTGCCGACCATAACAAAGATTCTTTGGAAATACAGGATCATTTGAACCCGGAATTTGAGGATGAAATAATTTTTGATCTCTGCTTTATGGAGGAATTGGAGGACATCCTTACAGAATGTAATGAATCGGAGGATCAGGAAGTGAACTATTTGCCCCTGGATTTCCTGCCATTGATATCAGAAGAAGAGGAACTAAAGTCTACTGTGGATCCTAAAACTGTTGAGAATAGTGATGTTGAAACGAAAGAAATTCTGGAAGAGGAAAGTTTTAAAGAAGAATTAGAGGCAATTCTTGATAAAATCAAAACCCATAATGTAGATGATGTATCTAAAGGTGAAGAAGATTCAGAATTGGAATTTTTACCATTGGTGGTGGAAAGTAATGCAGAGAAAGAATCAGAAGATTTAGAAGAGACTGCTGTTGAAGATTTATTAGCTATTGAAGTAAACGAAGAGGAAGTAATTGAAGAAGAAAAAATTTCAAATCTGCATAATAAATTACCGCAAGTTAACTGGTTACCAAAACAAGAACTCGAAAGTTCAGAAATCATAGCCCAAAAATCGATAGACTGGAAGGCATTCGTAAACGAATCTCAAGGATCCGGGAATATGGCACAATCTGCTGCTTTAAATGAATCTGCCAGGTATGATAATCTTGCGAGTGATGATAATAAAGATGACAACTCTATTCCAGCTTTTTATGGATTCAGCATATTTCAGGAATTATTCCGAACCTGTGACACAGAGTCTAAGCTTATCTTATTAGATGAGATATTGGCAGTAGGCGATAAGAAAGAAGTTCTTTTTTTAAAGACACTCCTTGACGATAGCGACAAAAAAGTAAGTGCTAAAGCAGAATTAATATTAAAGGAGTTACAAAATTTGTTAACACCTGATATGTCAGACCAGACTTCCACAGAACAAATTCAAACTAATGACCAGGGTGCTGAGAATCCTTATTCTGATGTGGAAGAAACGGATGAAACAAGTCCTCTAAATAAGAATTTAACAGGTTTTCCGGATATAGAAGAGGAAAATATGATGCCTTTGGAGTACTGTTTCTTAGACGATTCAACCAGTGAAAACGATAATAATCAGACACATCTTTTTGAGTTGGATTTTGAATTAATGGATACCGCATTGGAGGTGATAAAAATGGGGCTGCCGCCAGATGAAACAGATAAAAAAGAAACTGATAAAGAGGAAAATAAAATATTTGGTTCACTTATGAGAAACATAATCTTATTTCCTAAAAAACTTAAGGAGAAGATTAATGGATAGTAGTTTATTCAACATATTAATAGAATATTTAAACATTGTATTTCTTGTGTTTACAGTAGTGCTTTTCACCATGTTTAGCATTATGGGATATCTGTCTACCCGAAATTCTATACACTACAGAAGGAAAAACAGTTTCGTCGATTTGTCTAAGATAATGGCTTCACCTTTGGCACCAAGTATTACTATTATTGCTCCGGCCCATAACGAGGGGTTGACCATAGTTGAAAACGTTCGGTCTCTTCTTTCCCTTCAATACGTGAATTATGAGGTAATGGTGGTTAATGATGGGAGTCAGGATGACACCTTGCAGAATATGATAGACGCCTATGATCTGGAGAAAGTAGAATGGATAATAGATCCTGAATGGAATACAAAACCAATACGGGGAGTGTACAAATCAAAGGAGCGCTCCTTCTCAAAGTTAATAGTTATTGACAAGGAAAATGGGGGTAAATCTGATGCCTTAAATACGGGTATTCAACTATCAGCAAATAAATATGTTGGATGTATAGATGTGGATTGCCTTTTACGACCCGACGCGCTATTGCATGTTGTAAAGTCATTTTATCAAAGAACTCAGAAAAGGGTAATTGCCGTAGGCGGGGTAATTCGTGTAGCTAATTCCAGTAAAATTTCAGGGGGAACTCTTGAGGAGATACGGCTACCAAAAAATTGGCTGGCCAGATTTCAATTATTAGAGTATACCCGATCTTTTCTTTTAGGAAGAATGGCTTGGGACAGTATAGATAGTCTCTTGATCATTTCAGGCGCTTTTGGGTTTTTCGATCGGGAAATAGCCCTTGAAGTTGGTGGATATGACACTAAAACAGTAGGCGAGGATATGGAAATTGTATTTAGAATGAGGCGTCATATGCATGAGCGCCAACTTCCCTATACGATTGAATATATCCCTGATCCACTCTGCTGGACAGAAGTTCCGGAAAGCACTAAAAACCTGGTGAACCAACGAGATAGATGGGCACGAGGAAACCTGGAAACCTTGTTTACACATAAGGATATGTTTTTTAACCCAAAATTTGGCCGACTTGGAATACTTAGTTATCCGTATTGGTTTTTCTATGAATGGCTGGCGCCAATTTTAGAATTTACAGGGTTTTTCTCCATTATCATATTTTACTATATGGGAATTTTGAATTTGGACTTTTTTCTGGCCATTACAATTACAGTCTATACATTTTCCATTATGTTCTCATTCTATGCAATTCTTTGGGATGTGTATTCTTATAATCAGTATACCAAGACAAAAGATATACTCATTCTTATGTTTTGTGCAATAATAGAACCATTTACATTTCACCCTTTAGTAGTGTGGTCTGCTATCCGGGGGAATTATAAAAAATTATTTAGAGTAAAATCAGGCTGGGGATCACAGGTACGTAAAGGATTTGCCAAAATATAATAAAATGCAGATAGTCACAGACACATCAGGGAATGCCGGGCGAAAGACCTTAAGGGACTTTATACGACTCATCATGGCCTTTTTCCTATGCTTGATGGTTTTGTCTCTTTATCAAAATATACGCCTGTATATGGCGGGTGTTCTTGATGGGGTATTGACTAAAAGTCTATTGCTTTTAGTAGTGCATCATTCAGGGTTTATAGCTATAATTGGCCTCTTTATGGCTTTCATCTTTAATTATTTGGAGGAAAAGAAACATTCTTTAGGATTTAAGGTGACATGCATACTGTTCATTGTTATTTTAATTATTGAAGGCTTACTGATAGAATTTTATGTGCGGAACTACGATATACTTGGTGCCGGATTTTTAGAAGTCTATAATAGCAGGACATCTACATCTACCTTGATGCTGTCTATTTTGCTTTTACTCCCGGTTATGGCAGGGTTTTTATACCTCTTTTATAAAATTACCGCATCTGTATATGGTACCATTAGCCGGATGTTTCCACTAACTATTATTCTTTTTAGTTTATTTCTAGCCACCTTAAATACCCATAAAAACCCGGTTAACGAAAATAAATTACAGCATTTAGCGTATAGTGTAGCTGGTGAGGTTTTTGATTTTAATAAGTATGAAGGAGAAGAAGAGTATCCCTTATTACAAAGTTATGTTTCCAATAAAGGCCTTGCTCCTTACTTCAATTTAAAGGACAGGAAACCTAATTTGGTTTTTATAATGGTAGAAGGTCTCGGCTCAGATTTTGTAGGTGACAAGGCCATATATCGTGGATTTACTCCTTTTTTAGATTCACTTCAGGCTAAATCTATGTATTGGAACAATTATTTGAGCAATGCCGGAGAAAGCCATGCCGCATTACCGTGTTTATTAGGTTCTTTACCATTTGGAGAAAATGGTTTTACCAATTCTCCTGATTCTCCTGCAAGACAGACTATTTATGGTATCCTTAAAAAAAATAACTACACTACTTCTTTTAATTACGGAGGGAACAGTGCACTAAATCAATTAGACAAATTTCTCTATGAAGAAAGAGTTGATTTTATTTTGGACAGCAAAGGGTTTGGAAGCGAATATCTAAAACAAAATGAAGATGCAGCCGGAATATCCCTTGGTTATCCGGACAAAGAACTTTTTCAGAAATGGAAAAATGATCTGTTAAGTTCTAAAAAACCAAGACTAGATGTCTTCTTTACCTTAAGCTCTAAAAAACCCTTTCTTATTCCTGATAAAGAAGCTTATATACATAAGGTCGGGGAGATTATGGGTGAAGAAAAAATGCAGTCACGGCCTTTAAAATTAATAAAGAAGAATAAAGAAATTTTTGCCAGTATTTTATACGCTGATAGTGCTTTAAAA
>CAJQNH010000206.1 GCA_905479615.1 uncultured Eudoraea sp. | reverse complement strand
AAAATGGTCAAGACCGGAACATAAGATAGAGCGTAATGAGCTTGCAAAGGTTAAATCCAAACATGATGGGCGGTCCTAGAAAATTCTAAGCTAAGATAGCTTTTAGCAACTTTTTTAACTTTAAAGTTTAATATACATCTGAGATTTTGCATTTAGAGGATATACCAAGAATAAAAACGATTAACAGGGAGGACTTTATAAAAAACTATTACAAGCCTCAAAAACCTGTTGTAATTGAAAAACTCATAACAGATTGGCCCGCGTACTCCAAATGGAATTTTGAGTATATGAAACAGCTCGCAGGCAATATTACAGTGCCCCTATATGACGACAGGCCAGTTGATTATAAGGACGGGTTTAATGAGCCTCACGCCAAAATGAAGATGGCTGACTACATAGACCTTATTAGACAGCAGCCAACGAAATACAGAATATTTTTATGGAATTTAATCAAGGAAGCGCCGCAGCTTCAAAATGATTTCTCCTATCCAGATTTTGGACTGCGATTCATGAAGGGACTGCCTATGTTATTTTTTGGTGGAATGGATTCGCATACTTTTATGCATTATGATATTGATCTTGCTAATATTTTCCATTTTCATTTCGAGGGTAAAAAGGAATGTATTCTTTTTTCTCAAACCCAAAATAAATTTCTCTATAAAGTACCTCATTCATTAATTACGCATGAAAGTATAGACTTTTCTAACCCAAATTTGCAAGAATGGCCTGCGTTAGAATTGGCTAACGGATTTAGGACGCAATTGAATCATGGTGAAGTTCTGTATATACCAGAAGGTTTTTGGCATTATATGAAATATATAACGCCTGGGTTTTCAATGAGTTTGCGAGGGATTGCCCATAATTCCAAAAATCTTGGAAAAGCGGTCTACAATGTCTTTGTAATGAGACATTTTGATAATCTGATGCGAAGAATCAAAGGACAACGATGGATTGACTGGAAAAATGATCAAGCAATAAAAAGGACCAAGAAGATACTCCCCTAATTTCATATTCAGAAAGATTTCAGAATAAAAATTAATCACCTCTTTATCTTTTCTTTCGATTTATGATTATGTTTACATTCCTTTAATTGTATTTAATGCATCTTGTCGAAGTAATATCCCACCGCGATTGTGAAAGATTCGTTTCATTCCCAGATGATCTTTACAAAAATCAAAAACAATATATAAGACCTCTACATAAGGATATTGTAGATATTTTTGATCCTGCTGTCAATAAAAACTTTGAACGTGGTAGCTGTATTCGATGGCTTTTATTAAAAGACAATAAAATTATTGGTCGTATTGCAGCCTTTATTTTAAGAAAGACAACTGCCAAAGGCGAAACAAAAACTTTTGGTGGGGTAGGTTTTTTTGAATGCATTAATGATCAAAATGCGGCTAATGCATTATTCGATATAAGTAAAAAGTGGTTAGTGGACGGGGGGGTTGAGTTTATGGATGGACCTGTAAATTTTGGAGCAAGAGACAAATGGTGGGGGCTTTTAACCAAAGGATATGAACTGGAACCCAATTATCAATGCAATTACAACTTTCCTTATTATAAGACACTGTTTGAAAACTATGGTTTTCAGATATATTTTGAGCATTATACCTTTTTAAAGGTAATAAAGGAAGATGTGAACCCGAGATTAGAACGAAAGGCCACGATTGTAAATAGCAATCCGGATTATACATTTGATCATTTCAAAATGGAAAAGTTTGAAGAACAAACAGATAGTATAATAGATATGTATAACAAAGCATGGGTTAATCATGAAGGAGTTTCAGCTATATCTAGGGAACAGGGGCATTTACTTATGAAAAAATTGAAGCCAATTATTGATGAAAAAATAATATGGTTTGCTTATTATAAAGGAGAACCGGTAGCCTTTTACATAAATATTCCGGAAGTGAATCAATGGTTCAAATATGTCAACGGAAAGTTAGATCTAATTGGAAAATTAAAATTTGTATGGCATAAGTGGCGCAAAAGAAACAAGAAAATGTTGGGATTCGTATTTGGGGTTGTGCCGGCGCATCAGGGTAAAGGACTGGATGGCGGAATAATTCATGCATTTCATAATATGGCAAAAAGTCTATCCAACCAATATGAAGTTATTGAAATTAATGGAATTGGTGATTTTAATAGAAAAATGATTATTGTAGTAAAACAGGTAGGGGGTGAGATATGTAAAATACATACTACCTATCGATACTTATTTGATAGAACAAAGCCTTTCGAAAGGATGAAGGCAATAAAATAGAACTCTAAGTTAAGCCAATTCTTCTTTTTTACCTTTTGCCTTAGATGGAGGCATAGTTCCAAAGACTTTATCCCAAAAGGTATTTGATACACCGAAAGCCTTATCAGGATATCTGTAATGGTGCAAACTATGATGCTGCCATATATTCTTGAATCTCTTTGGAGGCCGCATAACATGTGTGGCCCTGTGAACAAAGGAATACATTAGATAGCCAGAAAAGAATCCGGGGAAGAACCCAAAGGATAGTTTAGATATTCCAAGTACCCAGAAAATACAATAAAAGAGAAGAAATAATACGCTGGCCATTATTAATCCCGGAACGGGAGGCATTAACAAACGTTGTTCATCTCTGGGATAATGATGATGTGAACCATGCATGATAAAATGAAAACGTTGAGACCATTTTGCTTCAGTAACCCAATGAAAAACAAAGCGATGTAACATATATTCCGCAAATGTCCAAAAGAACACACCGGTAATAAAAAGCCCGACAATCTCAATAGGAGATAAACCTATTTTTATATAAGCAAACGAAATCATTGCTATGATGGCAATTCCATAAACAATGATATTTTGTATTGGATTTGTTTTAGTAAGACTTTCCAAAAACGGGTTTTTGAATATTCTTGCCTGACCGTGATGAAACTCTGTCGTAACTTTTTGCTTCATATTTTTAAATATAAGCGGCAAAGTTACAAAATACTACCCTAAATACCATTATTTTGTGCTAGGAACGATATTTTTTTATTTTAATATTCTAAGATAGAAGTTCAGAAATTTTTGAATAGACTAAATTTATTTCCCAACCTCGATATAATAAATAGTCTGCCAATTTTTTTTTCCGTTTTTGCAGATTCCCTTCTTTAATTTGCAGTAATCTCTTTCTGGCTATCAAATCTAATTTTTGGACATAACCTTCTTCATCTATCTCTTCCATCGCCAGTTTTATGTTGTATTTTGATATGTTTCGTCTTTTCAATTCTGAGACGATTTTTCCTTTGCCCCAATTTTTGACGTTAAATTTTCCTCTGGCATAGCTCCTGGAAAATCGTTCCTCATTCAAAAAATCATTTTGAATTAAATGAGTGGTTATAAGGTCTATTGCTTCCGGAATCATTCGCATTGTCCGTAATTTAGTAGTAACCTCCAAATGGCATCGCTCCTGATAAGCGCAATATCCTTCTATTTTTTTTTTGGCTTCATTTATTGTATAAGTTTTTTGAGAATAATTCATAATGAGGGTAATAATACTAGTTTTAGCAGGAAACCAAGAATAGATCGCGATTTTAACTTTTATTACTCAAAGGTTGTTTTTACTTCAATTATCGGATCTTTGGAAAAATAGAATATTTGATTTTCTATTGTTTTTATTTCTGCAGATCCTTTTACTATTTGGTAATTTCCATTTTCTATTTTTGGAAGCACTATTTCCAGAGTCCAGTCATTTTGAGATTGCGTTACTCTTACTGTAGTTACTTTATCTTTTTTCTCAAAGAAAACAGAAATTTTGTTTTCTGCGACAATCACATTTTCTAAAGCTGCTGAATTCCATTCTTCAGGCATTTGAACCATAATCTGAATCTTTTTTTCTGATGCTGAGGGTCGGATTCCGAAAAATTGATGAATTATAGGAATTGCAAAACTATAAATATTCCAGGCTTGAGTAATCATTCCATAATCTGGGGAAACTTCGTAAATACTTCCTGGAAGAGCATAACTAAAAGTCCGGGTCATCCTTTTAAGATAATTCAATGCATTATCAGGCCTGCCATAATTATTTTCTGCTATTGCTAAAACACCGGTTGGAAGGGTCATTACCGCTCCTGTATAAGAAAAGATTTTACTGCCTTCAAAGGAGCCGTCATCAGAACCTGCGGAGGCATCTCTGTCTATTCCTGTTACAAAAACACCAAAAGGATTTACAAATTTCTCAGATGTTTGAAGCGCTTTAATTGCGTTCTCATTCTCGGCAATTTTCATTTCCATTGGTGTATTTACGACCCAGTTATGGTGCAGAACAAATGGCTTTAGTTCCTTGGAAGGATTATCAAGGATAGATTTTTTAGTCTCTTCCAATTCCTCAATTGCCCATGGCTTATTAAGCGTATCTGCTCTTATTATTGCATCGTCTATTAAATGCAAGGCCTGTTTATCTGTACCGATAAAGTCTGCATAGGAGTTAAAGTCTTCAGCCCAAAAGTCTTTATTAATTTTGTCTTTTAAAGTGCGAGCTATCTTTCCGTAATTTGAGGCTAATGAATCCTCTCTCAGTTCCTTTGCCATTT
>CAJQNH010000205.1 GCA_905479615.1 uncultured Eudoraea sp. | reverse complement strand
AATTAACTTAGTAGATTTACTGCTGGTTCCTGAGGCAAAATCCCCTTTTTCTAACAGAGCGACTTTTAGTCCTCTGGCAGCTGCGTCCAGGGCAATACCGCCTCCTGTAATTCCACCTCCAATAATTACAAGATCGAATTTGGTATTCGCTAGGTTTTGTATGATTTCATTTCGGTCCAGGCTTGAAAATGGGATGTTCTCCTTCATGTTTTTATAAATCAAGATATAGAATTATTTACACCTTAATACAAATGTAAAGGTTTACACCCCCTTTACAAATACAAAGGTTTTTAGCAAATGTTATTTTTAAATTAATTTACTATTGAAGTATTGAATAAAAAACGATAGCCTGTTCTAAGGTGGGGCTGTAAATTCGTATTCCCTTTCAACAAGGCAGATTCTTATTTTGTACCATTTATACCATTCCGTTTTTCCCATTTCCTGAGCAGCCAGGTGCTTTAGATTGGATTTCCATCTTGATATAGATTCCAAGTTTTCCCAATAACTTACAGATATCCCTAACTCCCCTGTTGCACTTTCAAATCCCAGATAACCAGATTGTTTTTTGGCTAATTCTTCAATTTGTTGTGACATAAGGCCATATCCTTTATCTCCGGAATTCCTGGTACTGGTAAAAATTACAGCATAATAGGGTTTTATCATGACCGTTTATAAAATAAAAGCACGTTCTACAAAATAATTCACTATGGCCTCTTTCATTAATATGGATTGTTCTCCGGCCTTTAATGGCGGAAGTGTCTCCTTAACAATATAATGAGGCCAACCTTCCTCGTCAAAAAACTCAAACTCATAATATCCATAAGGTTCCAATAGTTTGCATATCGCTATGTGCATCAGATTAACTTTCTCATCCTTTTTAAACATTCTGTGGTATTGACCTAACTCCTGGAGACCAATAAGATAAATAATCCCGTCTAAATCCATTGGATCTCCATCGGTAAACCTGGAAGATAATTTCCTGACCAGTTCTTCCCACCTATCTTTTAATTGACTATCCCTACTCATTTTTAGTATTAAAAAGATTTAAAATTCAAAATTAATTCTGAACCATTCTTTTAGAAAAAATCAAAGGTACAAATCAAAATTCTATATTTGTGCAAACAAATCTCCTTGAATATTGTAGATATAATTTTGGGATTATTACTGGTATATGGCCTTTATAAGGGTCTGAAAAATGGTCTATTTGTTGAAATAGCATCACTTGCCGCTATTATTATTGGGCTTTATGGTGCAATTAAATTTTCTTATTTAACCGGTAGCTATCTTTCTCAAAACATGGATTGGGATGAAAATTACATAAAATTAGCGGCATTCATTATTACTTTTCTGGCCATTCTGATTCTGGTAAATATGGCTGGGAAAATACTTACTAAAATTGCAGATTTTGCCATGCTTGGATTCCTCAATAAACTTGCAGGGGGTGTATTTGGAGTATTAAAAACTGCGGTTATCCTTGGTACGCTTTTGTATTTTTTTGAAAGTGCAAGTTCTTCATTTAATCTAAATGAAAATAATACAGTTGCAGAATCTATTCTTTATAAACCGGTCAGAGATATTGGCGCCCTGGTTTTTGGAAACGTAATAGAGGCATTTAATGACTGATAATTGATGAAAACTGCAGTTCATCGAAAAAAAAGGGTTTTTCATACGCTTATTTCATAATTTCTTTAATATTACCAAGTTGATCTTTTTAAAAAAGGATCCAAGAGAACACCCCACTCTTTCATTACCCTACTTACAAATAGAACACTATATGAAAATGAGATTGCCAATCGCTGTCTCGGTTTTATTTGTATTGTTGGCTGGATCTTGTAGTACAGAGTCCATAGAAAATACAAATATTCCGAGTTCCGAAAATGCCGTTTTGGTAGAACATGCACTTTTGGATATAGTAAATGACCATAGGATCAGTTTGGGTTATTCATCATTACTTTTTAGCGAAGTTGCTTATGACTATGCCAACACTCATACAGATTATATGATTGTCCAAGGCAGTCTAAGTCATGATAACTTTAGTTCAAGAGCCTCTAAAATTTCGAGTGAAGTTAATGCCGAGTATGTAGCTGAAAATGTCGCCAAAGATTACCCAGATGCTGCCACGGCTTTGAAGAATTGGCTTGAGAGTTCTAATCATCGTAAAACAATTGAAGGCGAATTTACGCACACAGCCGTAAGTGTAAAAAAAGACCCCAGCGGTAAATTATATTTTACTCAGTTGTTCTACCGATAGTCTGCTCCACAAAATTTTCTTTTCTTACTTTTGATAGAGAGTATTACTTTTAGTACATTCCAATATCATTCCTTAATAATTCGAAAGCAATGTCTATAAAACCTCCATTTAATCTCCAAAAGTGGATTGAAGAAAACAGGGACTTACTAAAACCTCCTGTTGGAAATAAGAATTTATATAAAGATGCCGGTGACTATATAGTTATGATCGTTGCCGGGCCAAATGCACGAAAAGACTATCACTACAATGAAACAGAGGAGCTTTTCTTTCAATTAGAAGGTAATATAGAAATACATGTGCAGGAAGACAGACAAAAAAAAACAATGAAACTGGGCCCCGGTGATATGTACCTGCATCCGGCAAAAGTGCCACATTCTCCTGTTAGATACGAAGGCTCTATTGGTTTGGTAATAGAGCGTAAAAGAGACCAAATGCAAACAAAGGACGGTCTTCTTTGGTTTTGTGACCATTGCAACCATAAACTTTATGAAACTTATTTTACACTACACGATATTGAAAAAGACTTCTTATCACATTTTTCATATTTCTACGGATCGGAAGAGTTACGGACCTGTGATAATTGTGGAACGGTCATGGCCGTGGATGATAGATATACTGCTATAGAAGAAGGATAAAAAATGAAACTTACAATTACTGTTTTTATCGGAATTGTGGCAGCACTACACCTCTATTTTCTTTGGTTTGAAATGTTTGCCTGGACTACAAGGGGTAAAAAGATCTTTAAAAAATTTCCTAGTGATATGTTTGAACCAACAAAATCTCTGGCAGCTAACCAAGGGCTGTATAACGGCTTTTTAGCTGCTGGACTTATTTGGACTTTTTTTATTCAGGATTCCTTTTGGGGTGCAAATATTTCTATTTTTTTTCTGAGCTGTGTTGCAATTGCCGGAATTTATGGAGCCCTTACCGCGGATAAAAAAATATTCATCGTACAGGCACTACCAGCTTTGATTGCACTGCTTCTAATCTTTATTAATAAGGCCTAAGATTCCATAACTTTCGCGTTACATAATCAGTATTATTCGTAGCTTTGTCAGAATATAACAAACTACCTTTTAAAAGTTATAAAATGACACTAGTTGCAGTAGATTTTGGAATAGACCAAGCATTAGAAAAATTAGGAATAAAGGATATCAATAATGGTACCTCAACAGGTTCAGATTATTTTTCTTCAGGGGAAATTATCGAATCATTTTCCCCGGTAGATGGTGCCTTAATTGGTAAAGTAAAAAGCACCTCTCAAAATGATTATGAAAAAGTTATAGAAACTGCCTCCAAAGCCTTTCATACTTGGCGATTAAAACCAGCTCCTCAAAGAGGTGAAATTGTTCGCCAGTTTGGAGATAAGTTACGCGAATTAAAGGAGCCTTTAGGTAAATTGGTTTCATATGAAATGGGTAAATCTTATCAGGAGGGTCTGGGTGAAGTACAGGAAATGATAGACATATGTGATTTTGCTGTAGGGCTATCTCGACAATTACATGGATTAACCATGCATTCGGAAAGACCAGGGCATAGGATGTATGAACAATACCATTCTTTGGGAATTGTAGGAATAATTTCTGCTTTTAATTTCCCTGTGGCTGTCTGGGCTTGGAATACAGCACTGGCATGGATTTGCGGTGATGTTTGTGTTTGGAAGCCATCAGAAAAAACACCACTTTGTGGCATAGCTTGTCAAAATATAGCGGCTGAAGTGTTCAAAGCTAATGGACTTCCGGAAGGTATCTCCTGTTTGATAAATGGGAATTATAGCGTTGGTGAAATGATGACTAATGACAATAGAGTCCCTTTGATTTCAGCTACTGGTTCTATTCGCATGGGAAAAATTGTTGCACAAGCAGTTGCAGCAAGATTAGGAAAATCTCTCCTAGAACTAGGTGGCAATAATGCGATCATAGTTACCCCTGATGCAGATATAAAAATGACGGTTATTGGAGCTGTTTTCGGAGCGGTTGGTACTGCAGGCCAGCGATGCACTTCTACAAGAAGACTTATCATACATGAATCTATTTACGAACAGGTAAAAGATTCAGTTGTTACTGCCTATAAACAATTACGAATTGGAAACCCACTTGATGAGAATAATCATGTTGGTCCTTTAATAGATACAGATGCCGTAGCTATGTATAAAAAGGCCCTTGAGCAAGTAGTAGCAGAAGGTGGAAACTTAATCATGGAAGGCGGTGTTTTAGATGGGGAAGGTTACGAAAGTGGTTGTTACGTATATCCGGCCATTGCCGAAGCAGAGAACAACTATGAAATAGTACAGCATGAAACTTTTGCACCTATCCTTTATTTGATAAAATATTCAGGAGATGTACAAAATGGGATAAAATTTCAAAATGGCGTTGTTCAGGGACTTTCCTCGGCCATTATGACCAATAATTTAAGGGAAGCCGAAAATTTTCTTTCAGTCGCCGGAAGTGATTGTGGTATAGCCAATGTAAATATTGGCACCTCAGGCGCTGAGATTGGAGGAGCTTTTGGAGGAGAAAAGGAGACCGGAGGTGGACGCGAAAGCGGTTCTGATGCGTGGAAAGTTTATATGCGAAGACAAACCAATACGATTAACTATACTGCTGAATTACCTTTAGCTCAAGGTATAAAATTTGATTTGTGAAGATAAAACCTGCAGACGCTTTAAACTAGGTCTTTTTAAGTGTTACAAGGTAGCTCTAAAGTGTCTGCAGGCATTTATATAAAACACAAAAAGTCACTTATTTAATTTAGAAGGGAGTAATTTAGTAAAATATTTATGTTTCTTTTCTATTGATTTTGATTCCTGAATCTTCCGGCATCTGTTTTTTAGAATTTTTATTCTCGGCTGATAAGTCAATATACCTTTAAAGCCTTGCTAAATGGCAAGAGAATATCATAAGAATGTATCATTTGCCAAAAAAAATATTCGTTGGGATTAAGAGGCAATATTTCTTCAAAAATTAAAAACCCAAACTAATTCAAACTGTTTTAAGGAATCAGTTGAACCCTATTTCAGCATCGGATTTTTGTCGGACGTAATGATGAACGAAATTAAAAAAGCCCTTGCACAGCAAGGACTTTATGGTGACTAACCCAATAAATCGATAGAAATAAGATCTATTCTATCCCTTTATTATCTTGATAAAGGATCAAATCCAGCTGGTA
>CAJQNH010000204.1 GCA_905479615.1 uncultured Eudoraea sp. | reverse complement strand
TTGTTTTAATGAATCACTTATTGCGCCATTAGTAATTTGGGCTGTACTATCCCTTAAAAATAATTCATAATCACTCAATTCATTTTGAATGCTGGCAGTATTGAATTTGGTTAAACCTTCAGATTCAATTTTCTCATTAATTATCTCATCGGCATTTTTAAAGTTGGAGGAGTACCCATTAGAACCCAAAAACCACAAGATAATTGAAATTGCAAGGATAATTTTACCCGCACCGTACACAAAACTTTTGGTTTTTTCAATAACCGTATAAGCCACATTCTTTAAGAGAGGTAACTTGTAACTGGGCATTTCTACCATAAAAAATGATCTGCTTTTTATGTTGAGAACTTTGTTGAGAATCATGGCAGATACAATTGCGGCCCCAAACCCAATTAAGTACAACAAGGTAAGTGTGAGTGCCTGATAACTCAGACCTACAATTCTGCCTTCAGGAATAACCAGTGCAATAATGATGAGATATACCGGGAGACGAGCAGAGCAGGTTACAAAGGGGGTTACTAAAATGGTAATTAGACGTTCCTTCCAGTTTTCGATATTACGAGTGGCCATCACTGCAGGAATAGCACAGGCCGTTCCGGAAATTAATGGAACTACACTTTTCCCACTTAAACCAAATGGCCTCATTATCCGATCCATTAAAAAGACCACCCTGCTCATATATCCAGACTCCTCCAATAAGGCAATAAACAAAAATAAAAAGGCGATCTGAGGAATGAATATTACTATTCCTCCAATACCGGCAAGTATCCCTTCGGCTAAAAGATCAGTGAACATTCCCGGCGGCAAGGAAGTTTTTATCCAGTTGCTTGCAGCGGCAAACTGCTCGTCAATAAAATCCATGGGAATACTACTCCAGTCGTAAATGGCTTGAAAAATGGTCAATAGTATAACCAGGAAAATTAAGTAACCAAATATCTTATGGGTTAAAATCCTATCTACTGTTGCTCTGAATCCCTTGGCGGCATTCCTGTCTACCTTATAGGTCTCTTTTAATACCCCGTTTATAAATTGATACCGGATAATGGTCTCCTTCTGTTGCAGTCTTTTTAATTCTGCCTTGGTCTTGGTGGTAAATGAAGAGGTGTCTTGTACTGCCTTTTTCTCAATTGGCATAAAATTGACATCCTGTGTAATTACAAGCCACAACTTATAGAGATCTTCATTAGGAAAGGTCCGTTGTAATCTTTCAAAATATTCCGGTGCTATGACCGTGGCATCTACGTTCGGTTTGACAGACAAATTTTTATAATCGGCAATCAATTGCCGAATTCGCTCTATCCCCGTACCTTGCCTTGTACTTACCAGAGCTATTTTGGTGTTTAATTTTTCTTCAAGGAGAGATACGTCCAGGGTAATGCCCTTTTTAAGCATCCGGTCCGACATATTGATGACCAAAATTGCAGGGATTTTCAGGTCTTTTATTTGAGTAAAAACAAGTAGATTTCTCTTTAAATTTTCAACATCACTAATAACCACTGCCACATCAGGGAAATCCTTATCATTCTTGTTAAGAAGTAATTCTACAACCACACTTTCGTCAAGGGAAGTCGTATTTAGACTATAGGTGCCCGGCAGGTCCAGAATATGAGCTTTAACGCCCCGGGGTAATTTACAGACACCTTCTTTTTTCTCAACAGTAATCCCCGGGTAATTACCAACTTTTTGATTCAGACCGGTTAATTGATTAAAAACGGAGGTCTTTCCTGTATTTGGATTGCCTATAAGCGCTACATTAATATTTTTGCTCATAGTGTGGCTTTATCTTCAATGAGATCCACCTCTATTTGAAGAGCAACGGATCTTCTGATGGCAATATGAGAACCATTAACATTTATGTACAAAGGATCTTTTAGAGGAGCTATTTGTATCAATTCTACCTCATTTCCAGGAAGGCACCCTAATTCTAATAATTTAATAGGAAGGATTCCCTTGGTAAATTCTTTAATAATTCCCCTTTCACCACGCTTTAAATGTGCAACAGTTGTAACCAATTTTTATTTAGATTGATTTTAAGTAAGGACAAAAATAATAGAAAAAGATGAGGTTTTAGGGC
The DNA here is from genome assembly GCA_905479615.1 of uncultured Eudoraea sp. Classification (GTDB taxonomy): domain Bacteria; phylum Bacteroidota; class Bacteroidia; order Flavobacteriales; family Flavobacteriaceae; genus Eudoraea. Next base: position 2,408 of record CAJQNH010000204.1, on the reverse strand, counting down.
AAATATTGAAAAAAGAAAAACATGAAATTTCTTCAAATAAGAAGATTGGTTATAGCGGGAATTGACACTTCATTTAAGGTAAGACATTTTTAAAACTTCCAGATCCTGAAGTAATTTTGCCATTTCCTCTTTGTTGGTGCCATCATAAGTACCTCTTATTCTACGCTCTTTATCGATCAAAATAAAATTCTCTGTATGTATCATATCAAATGGGCCACCGTCACCATCATCTTTTACGGCCAGATAAGACTTTCTCGCCAGTTCATAAATATGTTTTTTATCACCGGTCACCAAATTCCACTTTTTATCAATAACCCCTTTTTCCAAAGCATATTTTTTAAGTTGTGCAACAGAATCTATATCCGGCGTTACGGAATGCGATAAAAGTAGCACATCCTTATCATTCGCAATCTGGGATTGTAAATAGACCATATTTTCAGTCATTATAGGGCATATTGTGGGGCAGGTGGTAAAGAAGAAGTCGGCCACATAGATTTTATCTCTGTAATAATCCTGTGTTATGGTTTCGCCGTTTTGGTTAGTAAGTGAAAAGTTGCCGATGGTATGGTATTTTTTTACATGGACCAGGGTACTATCTACCAATTCCGAATTAAAATCGGAGGGTTGATAAACAGGGAGCACATTCTTAGGTTGCAAGGCATTGTAAAACAAATAAATGATAATCATAGAAAGCAAAAGGAGTACGATTCCAAAAAATTTGTATTTACTAAAGAAAGAAAGCATTCGAAGTTTTTTGCAAAGGTACAGCAGCAAATGCTAGCATTCAAAAACTTTGATCCGGGTTTGCTGCTAAAACTTTCTTAAATATCTGCACAGGACCATAGTTTCTTTTTATAAGACCTTGTAAAAGTGTACTTTTGTGCGCTTTACTAATAAAATCTATTAATGAGTCCTATACTTATAAAGACTATACAGTTTTTCCTGAGTCTTTCACTTTTGATTGTCCTTCATGAATTAGGACATTTTATTCCGGCTAAGATCTTTAAGACGAGGGTGGAGAAGTTTTATCTTTTTTTTGACATTAAATTTTCACTTTTTAAGAAGAAAATTGGAGAAACGGTTTATGGAATAGGATGGCTGCCACTTGGAGGTTATGTTAAGATAGCGGGCATGATTGATGAGAGCATGGATACGGCCCAAATGGCTGAAGAACCTAAGCCTTGGGAGTTTAGATCCAAACCGGCCTGGCAGCGTCTCATTATTATGCTTGGAGGTGTTACGGTAAACTTTATTCTGGCAGTTATCATTTATATTGGAATGGCATATTCTTATGGAGATCAGTACATACCGATGGATAGTTTAAAGGATGGCATATGGGTTAGAGAAAAGAATATTGGTGATGAACTAGGAGTGCAAACCGGGGATCAGATTAAGGCCATTGATGGGGAAGAAGTTGAAAATTTTGATAGATTGCTGGGGGAAATCATCAATGGGAATACGATCACCATTGAAAGAGATGGAACCACTATTGAAAAGGAGATTCCTGTAGATTTCATAGCCACATTATTGGAGGACGAGGATAAAATTAGATTTATAATAAGCCCAAGAATTCCTTTTATTGTAGGTGGCATTCCTGATGAATCATCTAACAAGGATTCGGGCTTAAAAGTACAGGACCAAATAATTGGTATTGGAGATCAAAGAATAACCTATTTTGATGAAGCCAAACCCTTACTTGAAAGCTATACAAACCAAAAAGTAGATCTTTTAGTAAGTCGGGATGGAAGGGAAGAACAGATTCCGGTTGTAATTAGTGACTCAGCTACTATTGGAATTTCTATTGGTGCCCTGCCTTTTGATAAAATGGAGGAGATGGGCTATTTTAGGTTAGAGACCAGGAAATATACTTTTATGGAGTCTATTCCCGCCGGAATTGATAAGGGGGTGACCACACTTGTAAGTTACGTAAAACAGCTTAAGAAAATATTTAACCCGGAAACAGGAGCCTATAAAGGCGTAGGCGGTTTCGCGGCTATTGGGAGTATGTTTCCTGATACCTGGAACTGGCCTGTATTTTGGTCAACCACCGCTTTGATATCGATCATCCTGGCCTTTATGAATATTTTGCCTATCCCCGCATTAGACGGGGGACATGTTACCTTTTTATTGTATGAGATGGTAACGGGCAGAAAGCCGAGTGATAAGTTTTTGGAATATGCACAGATGATCGGATTCTTTCTTTTAATCGCATTATTATTATTTGCCAATGGCAATGATATATATAAATGGCTCTCAAAGTAGAAAAGCGTTTTTTTTTGTTGGGCTATTTGAAAGAAACTATTATATTTGCATCCCGAAAAACGGGGAAACCTTCCTCCTTAGCTCAGTTGGTTAGAGCATCTGACTGTTAATCAGAGGGTCCTTGGTTCGAGCCCAAGAGGAGGAGC
>CAJQNH010000203.1 GCA_905479615.1 uncultured Eudoraea sp. | reverse complement strand
ATTCCCGTAGGGGTAAAGTTGACTATCAATTTATCTGACATATAACAAAAGAGTAAGCTTAGAAGAGGTTTTTACAGGGAATGTATTCTATAACAAAAAGTATGACCTTAATATGTTTCTTTTTTGCTAGTATAATATCTTCCTTAAGCTAATATAATTAAAAACAGAGATTATATACCTGAAACTAATAATTACTAGTTATCAGGTTAGAAAGTGCAGATGATATACTATCTAGTCTATTATTTCACAAGGGATTACGAATATTTTAATCAGGAAATATTAATTGAGATTCGTAGGATCTATTTAGAATAAATCAAGATCTAAATCTCTTTTCAGGAAAATTTAAAAAGAAAAATATAAACTGACCAGAAGAAACAAAAAATAAAAAAGCCATAAAGGAGAAAGGAAAGTGTAGCTCTTTTTTTCATTAGATCAGGGTTCTATTAATAAACATTTAAGAGTCCTATAGTAATACTTTTCCTCCTTTTAAGCGCAGAAAATCCGATTTTAAGTAGAAATATTCGTTAAAATGTGTAATTTAATGCTATGAATATCTCTTATTATTTTCAATAAACAATTATACTCTTCAGGAAATCTCCTATAAAATAGGCAACTGCAGCAGCAATACTCCGTAATAATAATGTTTCCGGTATTCCCTTCCAAAAGGGTGTCTGATTTACAAAAGCTTTCAGCCAGCCAATTATGATAAAACCAATTCAGGAAGATTGTCAACTTCCCAATATTCTATTTGTTTGTGTTTATTGTAGTTATCTTTTTTTGTTTTATTGGATAAGTAAGCTCCAACAGACATAGCGAACCCATCTGCCAGCAAATTTGCAAATCCAAGAATTATTATTATGGAACTATCAAGGCCCGCACCTACAGAGCCCGCTACAACAACGAAAGTAGTTACACAACCATCTATTCCGGCATAAACGAATTCACCTAAATACGCTTCGTATTTCTTTAGGAGACCAGAGCTTTTATGTAAGGTGTTTTCATTATGTGCTCCTGAATCTTATGTCAAAATGTGTCCAAATGAATTTTCATGCCCAGAATGAAGAATATGCCCAACAGTTTTAACTCATTACTTGTTTTAAAGCTTGGCCAAATGTTTCCATATCCTCTAATCTTCCAGTACTAATACGCGCCCAATTGTTTAAAGGCGGAAAAGGGCGCCCAATCAGAACATTATGCTTCTTCATCTCATTAATCACAGTTTGAATTGGCCTACCGGTTTCAAAAAAGACAAAATTGGTGTGTGACTTTATATACTTTAAACCCAAATCATCCAGATGTTCATAGATAAGGGATTTTGCCTTAAAATTTTGCATAACACTAAACTTGTAGAATTCATCATCCCTCAAGGCCTCCTTTGCTGCTTCAATAGCGAGAATATTGGTATTTGCCATTACAGCTGATTTCAAATTACGGGCAATCTCCGGCTTTGCAATTAAATAACCAACTCGTAATCCTGCAAGACCATAAACTTTTGAAAATGTTTTAGAGACAATAATATTTCTACCTTCTTTAACTAACTCAACCATTGAAGGATATTCGGGCTCTGTTATAAAATCATAGTAGGCTTCATCACTAAATATTACTGCATCTTTATCATGGGACTTACAGAAATCCAGTAAACTTGATTTATTCAATAGCGTTCCGGTTGGATTATTTGGATTGCAAATAAAAATAAGTCTGGTATTCTTGTTTATCTTTTCGGCCATTGCAGGCAAATCATGCCCCATGTTTTCATTTATAGGAACTCGATGTACTTTTGCTTTAAATGTTTCCGCATACCGCAACATGGCTTGAAAAGTAGGGTCTGCAGAAATAATCTCGCCACCATCCAGTCCGTAGACAAGGCCGGCTGCCTTTAAGCCTTCTGTAGAGCCTCCGGTCACAACTACATGATCCTTTGTCACCCCTTCTTTTAAGGCAATCATTTCTACTAAGCTGGATAAACTTCGAAACGGATACCTACACGCTTCATCAAACGAATTTGTAAGTATTTTTCTAACCCTTTCAGAAGGGCCATACGGATTCTCATTGGCATTAAGTAATACCATCGAATCGGCTGAATTAGTTCGCAGGGGGAAATCCAGCGCCATGCTTTCTAACCCCCCTAATAATGCAAAACTGCTGGTTAAACCTACTGTTTTTAACCAATGCCTTCTATCTATATTTTTCATGTTCTGAAATTATGAAAAATAAGTTAGAAAGAATAATTGAAGACGAAGTTTGGTTATTTGATTAACCTTAAGAGAATAAATAGCCTTGTAACTATCAAATTACCAATTTATAGACCTTAGACTAAAGGGTTGTGTGTTTTAATAAAGGGTATTGGAAATAAAGATGGTTAAAATGAGAATTACCATTGCGGCATTCACTGTAATCGCTATAATCTTCTTTTCATTAATGGGTTCATTACGACCTTTATAAAGAATAATCGTACCAACTACACCTAAAACCCCCGAAAGGATTATTGGTAAACCAAAGAGGTATCTTGAAAAAACCGGATTAATGTTCACCACTATTGCAAATGCGGCAAAAGTTAATAGAAAAAGGATCAGCTTACTCAACTTATATGATCTTTCTGTATATGAATTATTAGCTTCCATAATTTTCGGGGTTTTGTTAAAACGCAATTAAATTACTTTGATATTGGCCCTCAATCCTTCCTTGATTCCCAAAATATTATTTACTGTTTCATTTAAATAATACTTAATAAGTGTATTAGGTATTCTTATGGTTGTGAATCCATTTTGAAATGAGTGCATGGTTTCTTCCAGATCGTTCATTGCCTGTTCATGGGTAAGCATTTGATATTCAGAATCGATTTCTATATTTAATTTCACCCTTGAAAATGCAATGTCTACTGATTTTTTCCCATCCCACCATTCTAACATTGGTTGAACTCCCGCTTTCTTTAGCCCATAATAAAGCTTTACAGCCTCTATTGGCGTGTTATTTTGCCTTATGAGTTTGTCCATACGCTCTTTATGCTTGGAACACAATTCTACGCCATAAGACTCCATGGCCGTTTTATGATCCAAATAACTAAGCTCTTTTTTGCAATCTAAACATGTCATTCTTAAGTGGGTAAATTTTTGATTTAGGATAGTTATAACCCAGAGTTTTTTGGAATATTATATTTTATCGATGTATTGCAACTCACTTTTAGACGAACTGCACTTTTTCTGTTAAATATTTTTGAATTAATATGGGAATCCGGAGCTCTATTATTCTTTAAAGAGTCTATATTTACTCCTCTTTCTTTAACTTATTAAAATTAAATGTTCAAGAAATTAGGGCCAGGGGTATTAGTTGCTGCTGCATTTATTGGTCCGGGTACAATAACAGCTTGTACAATTGCTGGTGTTGGCTTTGGATATGCATTGCTTTGGGCTATGTTACTTTCCATTATTGCCACGATTATTCTACAGGAAATGTCTGCCAGAGTAGGGGTTATTACACAGAAAGGACTTGCGGAGGTAATAAGAGATCAGTTAACTATTCCCTGGCTGCGTTACCTCGTAATGGGCATTATACTTAGTGCTATTGTAATTGGTAATACAGCGTACGAGGCCGGTAATATAAGCGGAGCTACCCTGGGTCTGCAAGTCTTATTCGGCTCCAATTATGCACCGCTATATCCATGGATTATTGGTTTTATTGCTTTTATGTTGTTGTATTTAGGGTCTTATAAAACCCTGGAAAAGGTATTTATTTCACTAGTGTTGCTAATGAGTATTTCATTTGTTTTAACTGCTGTTTTCACTAAACCAGATATAAAGGAAGTATTATTGGGCTTATTTATACCCACTATTCCCAATGACAGCCTATTTAATATAATCGCTTTGGTAGGTACCACTGTGGTTCCGTATAATCTATTTCTTCATGCATCATTGATACGGGAAAAATGGAATTCTTCAGACGATCTTAAAAGCGTCCGAAGAGATACCTTTTTATCTATTGGACTCGGAGGACTTGTTTCAATAGCTATTATTATTTCCGCGGCAGCAATTAATTCAGCAGAAGTTAAAGATGCCTTGGATCTGGCCAAAGGATTAGAGCCATTATACGGTAAAAGTGCCAAATATTTAATGGGAATTGGTCTTTTTGCAGCGGGGATTACCTCAGCAATTACCGCCCCTTTAGCAGCTGCCTATGTAGCTAACAGCTGTTTTGGATGGAATACTCATGTAACAGATGCCCGGTTTAGGATTGTTTGGATGGTAGTGCTTTTTATTGGGGTTATTTCACTCTCTTTCGGAGTCAGGCCAATAGTTATAATACAATTTGCACAGGTTGCCAATGGGCTGCTGCTACCCATTATCGGAATAATTTTGATTTGGATAGTAAATAAAACTTCAGTTCTCGGAGACTTTAAGAATTCCGTTTGGCAAAACCTACCTGCAATTATTATTATTATTTTAGTAATAGTTCTTGGGGCTAAAAGTATTTTAAGTGTTTTTGGAATAATATGATCAGGAAATTGTTTATAGATATTAATTGTGATGTGGGAGAAGGTATAGGGAATGAAAGTGCCTTATTTTCTCATATTAGTTCATGTAATATAGCTTGTGGAGGTCATGCGGGTGATGTCAATACTATGTCTGAAATAGTTCATTTGGCCCAAAAATTTGGAATTAAAGTGGGTGCACATCCTTCTTATCCGGATAGAGATAATTTTGGCCGCATGTCAATGCGAATAGAAAAGAATCTTTTGAAAGCAAGTATTCTGAAACAAATAAAGGAATTGGAAGCTATTTTAAATACCGCCAACATGGAGCTACATCATATTAAAGCACATGGAGCTCTATATAATGATATTGCCGCTGATTTGGAGTTATCTACTATTTATTTGGAAAGCATCCTGGCCTATAAGGACCATGTTTTATTATACCTGCCTTATGGTTCAGTTGTGGAAGAGGAAGCTCGCAAGCAAGGTTATAAAATATCCCTTGAAGCTTTTGGTGATCGAAATTACAACGAGGACTTAAGTCTTGTTTCTCGGCGTTCGTCAGAAGCTATGATAGAGGAGCCAAAAAAAGTATTGGAGCATATTGTATCAATGGTTATGAATAACAAGGTATATACATTGAATGGAATTCAAATGCCAATTTGGGCAGACACTTATTGTATTCATGGTGATACTGCTACAGCTTTACAAATATTAATGTATCTTTCCGACGAATTGCCTAAACAGCATATTTTTCTAAAAAAGTGAGTTCCTATCCCATATCAATT
>CAJQNH010000202.1 GCA_905479615.1 uncultured Eudoraea sp. | reverse complement strand
TTACCCTCTTGCGGATCTTCTTGCTTGATTCTCCTGGTCTTTTATCTGAAAGCTCTTCAAAGGGAACAGATTGCACCTCAATATGTAAATCAATTCTATCTAAAAGGGGGCCCGAAATTTTACCCATATATCTTTTTAATTCATAGGGAGTTGATGCTGTAGATTTATTTTCATCCATAAAATAACCACTCGGGCTTGGATTCATACTTGCCACCAACATAAAACTTGATGGATAAGTTATTGTAAATCGAGCTCTGGATATTGTAACTTCTCTATCCTCCAAAGGCTGCCGCATCACTTCGAGAACTCCCCTTTTAAATTCTGGTAATTCATCTAAGAACAAAACACCGTTATGGGAAAGTGATATTTCTCCAGGCTGTGGGTAGGTCCCTCCTCCTACCAAAGCAACATCGCTAATCGTATGATGAGGCGACCTAAATGGTCTTTTATTCATCAATCCTTTGTTTCCATTTAACTTACCCACAACCGAATGGATTTTAGTAGTTTCCAATGCTTCTGCCAAGGACATGGGAGGTAAAATAGTGGGTAATCTTTTGGCAAGCATGGTTTTGCCCGATCCGGGCGGTCCTATGAGAATAATATTATGTCCTCCTGCTGCAGCAATCTCCATACACCTCTTTATTGTTTCCTGGCCTTTTACATCAGCAAAATCCAAGTCATCTCTCTCAGAACTTTCGTAGAAATCTTTTTGAATATCCAAACTTAAGGGCTGCATATTCGCTTCATCTTCGAAAAATTTAACTACCTGAACGATATTTTCTACCGCATAAACTGCTAACCCTTCTACAACTGCCGCCTCCTTTCCGTTGTCCTTTGGAAGGATAAATCCCTTAAAACCATCTTTTTTTGCCTGTAAAGCAATAGGTAAAACACCTTTTATAGGATTCAAACTTCCATCCAAGGATAACTCTCCCATGACTATATAGTTCTTGAGTCGTTTCGAATCAATTTGGCCGGAAGCTGCCATGATACCCAATGCCAAGGCGAGGTCATAGGCAGAACCTTCCTTTCTCAGGTCGGCAGGCGCCATGTTGATCGTGATCTTTTTTCCTGGAAATTTAAAACCAGAATTTTTCAGCGCACCGGAAATTCTGTAACTGCTTTCCTTAATGGCACTGTCTGGTAATCCAACCAAATGATAGGCAATCCCTTTGTCTATGTTCACTTCAACAGTAATGGTAATGGCCTCTACTCCGATAACGGCACTTCCGTAAACTTTAACCAGCATTTATCTAATTGTTTACAATAAGTGATTTATATCTTTAAAGTAAACATAAAAAAAGGGCCTGACTTAAAGTCAAACCCTGGTTTTTTAATTTAGATTTACAGCCGCGAATCTATGAATGGCTTATAAAGTTCCTCGCTTGGCTTGTTCTCTTTCAATACTTTCAAAAAGTGCTTTAAAGTTACCTGCACCAAAGCCTCTAGCACCCATTCTCTGTATGATTTCAAAGAACAAAGTTGGTCTGTCTTCTACCGGTTTCGTAAAAATCTGCAACAAATAACCTTCTTCATCCGCATCAATCATGATCCCTAATTTTTTCAAGGTCTCAATATCCTCTCTTAACTCATGGCTAAATTCTTCCAATCTACCGGGAACTGCTCTGTAATATTCTTCTGGAGGTGTACTTAAAAACTCTATTCCTCGAGCTCTTAATTTAGAAACTGTAGTAATGATATCATCCGTAGCAACTGCAATATGCTGTACTCCTGACCCTTCATAGAAATCAAGATATTCTTCAATTTGTGATTTCTTTTTCCCTTCTGCCGGTTCATTTATTGGGAATTTAATTCGGCCATTACCGTTACTCATCACCTTACTCATCAAGGCTGAATACTCTGTATGGATTTGCTTATCGTCAAAAGATAAGAAGTTTTCAAATCCCATAACATCTTCATACCATTTTACCCAAGTATTCATTTGTCCCCAACCTACATTACCAACCATATGGTCAATAAATTTTAATCCGCACGATTCCGGGTTGAAGTCAGATTTCCATTCAATAAACCCTGGTAAAAAGGCACCTTTATAGTTTTTCCTTTCCACAAACATATGCACCGTTTCTCCATAGGTGTAGATACCAGCCCTTACAACTTCACCATGTTCATCTTTTTCAGTTACTGGTTTTAGATACGATTTTGCACCACGAGAAGTAGTTTCTTCCCATGCTTTTTTAGCATCTTCTACCCAAAGTGCCACTACTTTTACACCGTCACCATGTTTTACGATATGATTGTTGATTTCTGATTTTGAATTTAAAGGTGTGGTCAACACTAATTTAATTTTATCTTGTTTTAGCACATATGAAACAGTTTCTCTACTTCCTGTTTCGAGCCCTTTATACGCAAATGACTGAAAACCAAATGCCGTTTTATAAAAATGAGCAGCCTGCTTGGCGTTTCCCACATAAAATTCTACATAATCTGTTCCCAATAATGGCAGAAAATCTTTTGCTCCTTCAAATATTTTTTCCAATCCGTATTCTACATTTTTTATTTTGCTCATCACATTAATTTTTAATGATTTAACCAACTTTTATAATAATCATCATCAGCCAACTTTAAGGCCTGCTCCGTTACCATTAATGGTTTAAAGGTATCTACCATTACGGCAAGTTCTTCAGTAGATTTCTTTCCAATACTTCTTTCCATTGCACCTGGATGCGGCCCATGAGGAATCCCGGCAGGATGCAAGGTAATCTGACCTACTTCAATATTATTTCTACTCATAAAATCTCCGTCAACATAATAGAGTACCTCATCCGAATCAATATTGCTGTGATTATAAGGCGCAGGCACTGCATTTGGATGGTAATCATATAATCTTGGCACAAAAGAGCAAATTACAAAACCTGCTGATTCAAAAGTTTGATGAATTGGAGGTGGCATATGAACACGACCTGTAATCGGTTCAAAATCGTGAATTGAAAACTTATATGGAAAATTATAGCCATCCCAACCAACTACGCTGAAAGGGTGAGCGGCATAAACATACTCATGAATATAGTCCTGCTTCTTGACTTTGATCACATAATCACCTGTTTCATTAAAGGTTTCCAGCTCGCTCGGCGGATGCATATCTCGTTCACAAAAAGGGGCATGTTCGAGCATTTGGCCAAACCAATTCCTATATCTTTTTGGGGTATAGATTGGATTCTTTGACTCAACAATAAACAACCTGTTGTCTTTTGTGTCAAAATCTATCTGATAAATTACGCCTCTGGGAACAACTAAATAGTCGCCGTAAGAGAATTCAATATTCCCTAGCATTGTTCTTAGTTTTCCGGATCCTTTGTGGATAAAGATAACTTCATCCGCATCTGTATTTTTATAGAAATAATCTCTTAAAGATGCACTTGTTGAAGCCAGACTGATCTGACAATCATTATTAACTAAAACGGGGATGCGACTTTTCAAGTAATCCTTTTCTGGTGCAACTTCAAAACCTCTCAAACTGATAGATTTCATATTTTTTTCTACCGCTATTTTAGGGGCAATATCATATGATTCAAGGATTTTTTTTACCTGAGTTGGACGCTGTGTATGGTATAATAGTGTTGACATTCCATCAAATCCAATGGTTCCGAAAAGCTCTTCATACAAGAAATTATCGTTGCTATCTTTAAACACTGTGTGTCGCTTGGATGGTATGCTGCCTAAAGTATGATATCTCGGCATAAATTATAATTTAAAATTAGTAATAGAAAGAAGTAGTTACATGAAGACAACCAAAATTATTCGGGGTTTCTCTTCATCAAAAATTTTAGAAGTGATAATAATTCGGCAAAAAAGTAGCTCATTTTATATCTGTTCTTTCGATGTTAACAAATATAACGATTATTATTTAAGAATATGAAAATCGGTAAGCTATAGAGATTTATTTCACCTCAACTACTTTTTTGATCTGTGGTGCATATTTTTTAATAGTGGCTTCCACCCCATTTGTCAAGGTCATTTGATTTACAGAACAGCCAATACAAGCCCCGTGAAACTTTACATTCACAATCCCTTCCTCCAAAGACACAAAGGAAATATCACCACCATCTGTTAAGAGATATGGTCTTATTTCGCTTAAAGCCTTTTCTATATTTTCAAGTAGCTCTTTATTACCCATATTAAAAAATATTTTTCCCGAATGCTGAAATAGCACTCGGGATAATTTTATTTGGTACTACAACCAGACATGGTTGTAATTCTTACCACCTCAGTAGGTGGTAAATCTTCATTTCGTTTAACCAACTGAGACAACATGTTCTTTGTTGTATCTATAAAGGCCTGCTCCAAAGCTGTATCTTCTT
>CAJQNH010000201.1 GCA_905479615.1 uncultured Eudoraea sp. | reverse complement strand
AGGGTCATAGATCAACAGAATAAAAAACATGGATAATGCCAGGATATTAAATGTACTGGTTGGCCGGTTCAGGTACATGGCATAGGCAACAAAAGAAAACATACTAACGGCTCTTATCACAGAAGGTGATAAACCAGCCAGCAGGGCATATCCCCAGAGAAGAATCACCGTAAGTATCAGGACGATAATCTTTCCCCCGGGTAATCGTCCCAGAGGTTTTAGCAGAAATTGACATAGTAATAATACTATTCCAATGTGCAACCCCGAAACGGCCAGAATATGCACTGCGCCTGCATTCTTATAATTCCTGTATATTTCTTTATTAATGTCATTGCGTTGTCCCAGAAGTAAGGCCTGGATAATTCCAAGCTCATCTCTTCCAAAATCAGACTTGCTTAAACCTGATGTAATTTTTTCTCTTATCGCCGCAGTTAGACCCACTAAGGTTAAAGAAGAATTTTTCTTTATTAAATAATCCCGACTGTTTAATTTAAGTTGATGTAGAACACCCAATTTTTCAAGATAATTAGCATAATTAAATCCATATGGATTAAGAGGCAGACTAATTTCTTCAACCAGGTTCAGCGTATAAATTTCGTCATCTACTTTGAATCTCTGATTAAGTGTGTCTTTTTTAGAAATAATGAGAATCCTTCCATTTGCTGATATCCCATCAATCTCTATTACATCAGCCATATAGCGCTCATTATAGCTATTGGCTTTTAGAATCTCATGGATTTTAAGATGTAAATATTGTTTAGTCGGAAGTTTAAGGTTTGTGTAATGTTTTGAATTGTTTTCAGGTAAAGTCAGTGCCACAGACATCATGCCTAAACCAATTGTGCACAATAGAGAAAGGATCCCGAATGGCAGATTATCGACTATGGTTTTTCGCGTCCAAGATATGCCCAGTAAAACTATGAACCCACCGGTAAGCCCTGTCGATAGCAAAAGGGAAATATTGTTATAATACCCTATAAGTATCCCGAAAATCAAAAACAGCGTTAGTTTTACCGGGATAAAATCCAATAGCTTCATGGAGTTTATCAGGTTAATTCTACAGGCTATTAAAGTAGTATGGTGTACTGAATGTTAAGTTCAGTTAACAAGATGAAATTAAAATGAGAAATTCGGAAAAATCAATCCGACAGAACCAGTGGTTTGCAATCAAAGAACTCTGGTTGCCTTAACGAAAGCGTAATTCCAGTATCCTTCTTGTAAAGAAGAAACAATGACCCCCCTTGAAGAAGTGGCGTGAATAAATTTAATATCACGTCCGTCTACGTCAACAACCAATCCAACATGATTAATTTTTTTTCCTCTGTTACTGGTTTTGAAGAACAAAAGGTCGCCTTTAGTAACTTTATTTAATTTAATCTTCTTACCCTCGTCAGCCATTTCATATGATACCCTGGGCAACGGAATGTCATTTTCTCCAAAAGAAACGTAAAGCAGGCCGGAACAATCCATACCCTTTTTTGTGGTTCCGCCATACTTATATCGCACACCGGAGTAGGCCATGGCGGTATGAATAATCAGATCAGCTTTTTCAAGGACAACGACAGTTACTTTAGAATCAGGAATCTTTTCCGGTGTGGCTAGGCTGTCATTTTCGGATGCCGCAACAGTAACAGTCCGTTCCTTACCATAGGTGGTTTTCTTTTTAACAATACCACATCCTGTAAGGAGTATGACGATAAAAAAAACAGAAACCTTTCTATTCATACCGGGATATAAATGATCTATCAGAAACTAAAATTAAGCATTTTCTATTATAAGTGCAGCAGCCTTTTCACTTGCCCCTTTCCCGCCAAGCTTTTTTTCTAATGCTATATAAGCCTTTAATTGTGCTTCGCGCATAGGACCATCAAGGATTTTGGTTAACTCTTGTTTCAGATTTTTGGTAGTCAAATCTGCCTGAATCAGTTCTTTTACCACTTCTTTGCCCATAATCAAATTAACAAGTGAAATATAATCCAGAGTAATTATTCGTTTCGCAATCTGATAGGAGACCCAGTTGCCTTTGTAGCAGACAACCTGCGGGACTTTTAATAAAGCAGTTTCAAGGGTAGCCGTGCCACTGGTTACCAGAGCGGCATGTGAATGGCTCAACAACTCGTAGGATCTATTAAAAACAAGACGGACAGTATAATTTTTTAAGAACTCTGAATAGAAATTAATATCCAGGCTGGGAGCTCCTGCTATTACAAATTGATAATCAGGAAACGAAGCTGTAATCTTTAGCATGATGCCAAGCATTTGTTGAACCTCCTGCTTTCTGCTTCCGGGTAGGAGGGCAATAATTGGTTTATTGGGGTCCAGATTATGTTCACTTCTAAAATCTTGTTCATTACCAATATCGATTTGCCCTATGGCATCAATTAATGGATGCCCAACAAAACTTACGGGGTAGTTGTGTTTCTTTTCATAGAACTCCTTTTCAAATGGCAGAATGACATACATTGCATCAATATCTCTTTTGATATTTTTGATCCGACTTTCCCTTGAAGCCCATATTTGAGGTGAAATGTAGTAATTAGTGCGGTATTTGTGTTCCTTCGCCCAGCTCGCAATTCTCAAATTAAAACCTGAATAATCAATAAAAATAATGACATCCGGATTATATGATTTAATATCTTTCTTGCAGTATTTAATATTTTTAAATATGGTGTTTAAATTGGCTATTACCTCCAAAAACCCCATAAAAGCCATCTCCTTATAGTGCTTTACAAGAGTACCACCGGCTTTTTGCATTTGATCGCCGCCCCAGCAACGGATTTGGGCATTGTTGTCTTTAGCAAGAATTGCTTTAATAAGATTTGATCCATGCAGATCCCCTGAAGCTTCCCCGGCGATAATATAGTACTTCATTCTAGAAAACCTTATAATAGAGAATAACCAAAGCAGTAAGTAAAGTAGCAATTAATACTCCCTTTGCCCTTTGATCCCTTCTTAATTTTAGAAAGCCAAAAAAGGCGATCAGATTTAAAATTGCGCCTAGGGCCAGCAAACTGCCAATATGCCCTTGTTTAACTGCTGCTTTGAATGTTTCCATAATCCCAAAATCTGAAAACACAAGTATATACAATAGTGTTCCTATAATATTGGCAATAATTCCAACTGCGAAACCAATTACTATTTCCTTTTTATTATTCATTTAAAGACCAGCTGTTTATATCTTGTATGACGTGATGTGCTGTTAAATCAAACTGTGTGGGCACTACCGAGACATAGCCGTTACTT
The DNA here is from genome assembly GCA_905479615.1 of uncultured Eudoraea sp. GTDB lineage: Bacteria > Bacteroidota > Bacteroidia > Flavobacteriales > Flavobacteriaceae > Eudoraea. The sequence goes on along the minus strand of CAJQNH010000201.1, from coordinate 2,133 downwards.
AAGGCCCATTCATCGGTGTCTTCTCCTTTATCTAATAATTCAAATTCACCTGTAAGCCAATAGTAATCTTTACCCATTGGATTGGTTCGTTTATCAAACTTTTCCTTCCAGTTGGCTCTTGCCTGTCGGCATACTTTTATTCCTTTTATGTCCTCACCTTTTGATTTAGGGATATTTACATTGAGAACCACTCCTTTGGGGATTCCATTGCTTAATGCTTCTTCTACAATTTTTTTAACTACTATTTCAGCGGTTTTAAAATTTGCTTCCCATGAATAATCACATAATGAAAATCCAATTGCCGGGATGCCTTCAATTCCTGCTTCGATTGCAGCACTCATCGTTCCTGAGTAGATAACATTTATAGACGAATTAGAACCGTGATTTATACCACTAACGCAGAGGTCTGGTTTTCTCCCTAGTATCTCCTGAAGTGCCAACTTTACGCAATCGGCAGGCGTTCCGCTACAGCTATACTCTTCATGGCCTCCATTTTCAAAATCTATGGTAACCTTCTTGGAATAAAGCGTGCTATCCAATGTTATGGCATGTCCCATTCCTGATTGTGGGCTATCTGGCGCAACAACTACAACATCTCCAATTGCCTTCATATACCGAACCAATGCTCTTAAGCCCGGGGCCGTTATTCCATCGTCATTGGTAACCAGAATAAGGGGTTTTTGCATACTGCATACTTTCTACGGCAAAAATACGTTTTTAATATGTTATTATGGTGCGCTAGTGGAGGGCCTGTTTAAAAACAATAGTTATGGCATGTTCTTGAATATAGTTTCTTCATTCCGGAAAATAGGCACAACGGGTTGATTTTTAAAGCTTGTTGGAAACAAATCCTAATGATGTTTAACAAAAAATTAATGCTGCCGGCTTGCAAAGTGGCATGGTTTTTTCTTTATCTTAGGGAATTCATTGGCATTGCCATGTTTTTTATATTATTTAAGGTTGTTATTAAGTGGGTTATTACGAGCCACACATAAAAAAATATACATGAAAAGAAACCTCATACTTGGATTTTTGGTGATACTTATTGCGGTGGCATCATGCAGTTTTACCAACAAGTCATTTGAAAATGATGATAAGGATAAATTACTTTTAGATCTTATTACATATATTCTGGAACGCGGGCACTATGAACCTAAAGAAATTAATGATGATTTCTCAGTTAGTGTTTTTGAAGATTTTATAGATGTAATTGACCCTACAAAAAGGTATTTTTTAGAAGAAGATATTTTGGAATTTGAGAAATACAAATTTCAAATAGACGATCAGATAAGAAATACAGAGATATCTTTCTTTAATATGGTTTATTCCAGATTCATGAAGCGAATGGAAAACGCCAAATCGGTTTATGCTGAGGTTTTAAGTGACCCTTTCGATTATTCAATTGAAGAATCTATTAATATTGATTATAAGGACCAGACATTTGCAGCAAGCAGAAATGAACTTAAAGAGCGATGGAGGAAACAGTTAAAATACGCCACTATTGGGACTTATGATTCCAAATTTAAAGAGCAGGAGCAAAAAAAGAAAGATGATTCGGATTACGAAAGCATAGCAGTTTCAGAAATGGAATCAGAGGCCAGAGAATCCACTAAAAAGACACTGGATGAATATTTCGACTTTGTAGACGATCTTAAACGGGAAGATTGGTTTGTATATTATATCAATACAATAGTTGATGAGTTTGACCCTCATACGTATTATTTCGCTCCGGAGGATAAAGATAAATTTGACATTAGCATGTCTGGTAAATTTGAAGGGATAGGCGCAAGATTACAGAAAAAGCCAGAGGGTGCTAAGATTGTTGAGATCATTTCCGGCGGACCTGTGTGGAGAAATCAGCAACTGGAAGTTGGTGACGAAATATTAAAAGTAGGCCAGAACGGTGAGTTACCTGTAAATATTGTTGGGATGCGTTTGGATGATGCTATCAAACTAATTAAAGGCCCTAAGGGTACGGTAGTTGATTTAACTGTTAGGAAAGTGGATGGCTCTATCGAAGAAATTTCAATTACAAGAGATGTAGTTGAACTTGAAGAAAGTTATGCTAAATCTGCAACGGTTATTAAAGAAAATCAAAAATACGGGATTATCAACCTTCCTAAATTTTATGTG
>CAJQNH010000200.1 GCA_905479615.1 uncultured Eudoraea sp. | reverse complement strand
TCGTGACGTTGCAGAATATCCATTGCCAGCATTTTGCGTTGAAAGCTGGTTCGCCGCAGTTTTTCTCCTAAAATAGCTTCGTATACCTGCTGCAATTGTTTCATGGTAAATTTAGTAGGCAACAGGTTCATGCTTACTAATTTTCTATCCAGATTAGCTCTGAGCACTTGCAGTGCCTTTTCCACGATTTCCTGATGATCCATCATTAAGGGCGGCAGTTCATCAATGGCATACCAATTAATACTGTCGGAAAGAGCATCGGGTTTTGGATTTACTACATCATAATTGATTAAAGCGTAATAAGCAACTGAAATAAAGCGGTCGAACATCCAGTAGTTCTCTTTCACATCATAATTACTTTCCTTTAAAATTTTTTTCATGGTCTTAGGCGCCGACCGTGAAATAGTGCCAAACGTATGAAACTGTTCCAAATAAATATTATCCAATCCGGTTCGTTCCTTTAAACCTCTTTGTACTGCATCATCCAAATTTTCACTTCGCTTCACGAAGCCCCCTGGCAGGGCAAAAAAATTGGTATTATGATATTCCAGAACAAGTATTTTTAATTGCTCCCCATTAAATCCAAAGATGACTGAATCATAGGCCAGATGAGGTATATAATCCTTACTGTCAAGCAGTTTCTTTTTTTTGTTCTTTATCAAGAATTAAAATTTATCCAAATAAATGATAAAATTCCAAGAAAAAAAAGTATTATTGTAACAAAATGAGACAATAATAAAACTTTAACATTATATCCAATGAAAACAGCCTTGATTTTTTCTACTTTATTGATACTTATAAGCTCCGTTGGCATAGCTCAGAATGATAATGCCTTTCCCGTTGAGGTTAAGGTTGAAAACGGTATTATTGAAGGTGATTATGATACGCATACAGGTATTCAAACTTACTTTGGAGTTCCTTTTGCCAAACCACCGATAGGTGATTTGCGTTGGAAGGCGCCACAACCTCTGGACAATTGGGAGGGCGTAAAGAAAACCAAGGAATTTGGCCCCCGTCCCATGCAGACGCTGGTATTTGGTGATATGAAATCGCGCTCGAAGGGTCTTAGCGAGGATTGTCTGTATTTAAACATTTGGACACCTGCTTCCAGAAATACCAAAGACCTGCCCGTATTGGTTTATTTCTTCGGTGGTGGAAATGTTGCAGGTGATGCCTCAGAATATCGTTATGATGGAGAAAGTATGGCGAAAAAAGGAATGGTTGTGGTTACAACGAATTACCGATTAAATATTTTTGGATTCTTCGCGCACCCAGAGCTTAGTACAGAAGCTCCTTATGGAGCCTCCGGAAACTATGGATTACTAGATCAAAACGCAGCCTTGAAATGGGTGCACCAGAACATTACAGCCTTTGGCGGTGATCCTAAAAAAATTACAATTGCAGGAGAATCGGCCGGTTCCATCGGAGTTAGCCAACAGATGGCCTCACCGCTTTCTAAAGATTTGATTGCTGGTGCTATTGGGGAGAGTGGAGCAGGAATAAACCCCACCATGAAACCGGTATCATTGGAAGAAGCGGAAAATATCGGATTGGAATTTGCCAGAAACGCGGGATACCCAAGCGTCGCGGAATTTAGAAAACTCAGTACAAGAGAGGTGTATGAAATATATAACGAATCTAAAAGGTTCGGTTTCCCTGCCGTAATCGATGGTTATTTCTTACCCAAGACTCTACCTGAAATTTTTGAAAGTAGACAACAGGCCATGGTACCCTTATTACTGGGCTGGAATTCTGCTGAAATTCCCGGTATGGCTTTTATGCAGGGGCAGCCTTACACTGAAAAAAATTATTTGGCAAAAGTGAAAGCGGCGTATCCGGAAACGCATGATGAGGTTTTAAAACTATATCCTCATAGTTCAGTACAGGAAATAGAAAGATCTGCTACAGACCTGGCCTCCGACCGCTTTATTGCTTATAGTACCTGGAAATGGTTCGATCTGCACAGAAAAAACAGCGATCAGGCTGTTTACCGCTATCTGTATAGTAAATTACGCCCCCCTTTAAGGGATAAGACCCTTGCTTCAGGCTTAGCAGGGGGTACGGTTAAAAAAAATTCCGAGGCTCCAAAAATGCCGGAACCTATTGGGGCTCCGCATGCCTGTGAGATTGAATATTGCATGGGTAACTTACATCTTGTTGATGACTATGCCTGGACCGAAGATGATTTTAAGGTTTCGGAAACCATGCAAAATTATTTTGCCAATTTCATAAAGACCGGTAACCCAAATGGAGAAAACCTGGCAAATTGGCCATTCGCTGCAGTTAATGATACCTCGCCATCTGTAATGATCCTCAATATGGAAAGTGAGGCGAAAAAGGTCACCAACGACGCCCGTTATGAATTTTTAGATAAAGCTTATGGAAATTGAGGATGTAGATTTGAACTCAAATGATAAAAAACAAAAAACCTGCTATCCGGCAGGTTTTTTTGGTGCGCATTAATGACTTTGCTGTGTACTCTTTTAATAGGATTCAGAGTTAAAAGTACGTCTCTTATTTTAGATTTTTATTAAAAAAGTCAATGGTTCTTTTCCAGGCCAATTCAGCCGCTTCTTTATCATAACGCGGCGTAGTTGTATTGTGAAAACCGTGATTTACATCAGGATAGGTATAGGCTACGTATTCCGTGTTATTTGCTTTTAAGGCCTCTTCATAAGATGGCCAGCCGGCATTAACTCTCGTATCCAATCCGGCAAATTGCAGCATTAAAGGGGCATTTATTTTATCTATGCCTTCTTTGGGTTGCCCACCGTAAAATGGCACGGCTGCTGAAAGCTCCGGAACTTTAACAGCCATCATATTTGATATCCATCCGCCAAAGCAAAAACCAACAACCCCGATTTTACCACTGCATCCCTCATGTGCTTTTAAGTATTCATAGGCGGCAATAAAATCTTCAAGCATTTCATTTCGGTCGCGTTCTCTTTGCATTTCCCGGCCTTTATCGTCATTCCCGGGATATCCACCAAGAGGAGTCAGTGCATCTGGTGCGAGGGTGATAAATCCTTCCAAAGCTGCCATTCTGGCTGTGTCTTCAATATACGGATTAAGCCCCCTGTTTTCGTGTACTACAACGATACCAGGCAACTTTCCTTTAGCATCTTTTGGCTTAGAAAGAAGTCCCTTAATGGTTCCACCGCCTTTGGAAGATTCATAATTGATATAATCCGAATCCAATCTGGGATCATTAGTTGGTACCAGCATGGTATCTTTGTAATTGGGCATCATAAAGCTCATAAGAGAAGAAATAGTGATACCACCTACGGCATAGAGAGAAAGTCTTTCAATAAATTCTCGTCTTTGCAATTTGTTATGCGCATAATCATCATAAAGGTCAAAGACTTCCTGTTTAATGTCTCCTTTTTTAAGTTTTTTCATAATAGTGATTTTATTTACTGCAATAAACTTTTCATAAAGCCTTCTTTAAAAGCACGTCCAATAGGGACCTTAATACTTCCTTTCAAATAGACCTGGTTTCCAATTATTTTTTCAATTTTTGAGGTGTTTATGATAAAGGATTTATGCGTTCTGAAAAAATATTTTTGATTTAAATATTCTTCCCAAAAACGAAGGGGTTCTGAAGATAAGTATTTTTTTTCAGAGGTTATGATTTCCGTATAATCCGCATCAGATTTAATATAAATGATATCCTTGACGGCGATTTTTATATGTTCATATCCCGACTTTATAAAAATTTCTTTGCGATTCTCGTGATTATCAGAAAGAGTTTCATCCGTTTGTTTTACACTGTTCCTCGAAGGTATTTTGGAGACAGCTTTTACAAAACGCTGGAACGAAAAAGGCTTTAATAAATAATCAACCACATTTAAATCATAACTCTCCAGGGCATAATCCGAAAAGGCGGTTGTTAATATGACGTAAGGTGGATTTGGCATTGTTTTTAAAAAATCAATACCTGAAATCTTTGGCAAATGAATATCCAAGAACATGAGGTCCACAGATTCCGTTTTTAAAAATTCCATTGCTTGTAAGGCATCGGAAAAAACTCCTTTAAGATGCAAGGAGCCTATATCTTCTATAAATTTTTTAAGAATACGCTGAGCCGGAGGCTGATCTTCAATAATTATACAATTCATTTCAAACTTATTTTCTGCAACTCCATCTTCAAATCAACTTCAAACTGATCCAGAGATTCTTTAATTTTTAATTCATGCGCATTGGGGTATAACAATTGCAAGCGTTTTATTACATTTTCCAAACCAATACCTTTGGTTAGATTTTCGGAATTTGTTACTGGCTGAAAATTATTTTTGCAATTAAAGATTAAGGTATTTCCCTCCATTTTTATCTCAATATCTATATTGATATTGCTGGACTGACCTGATTGACTATGTTTAAAAGCATTTTCAATGAAGACAAGTAGAATTAAGGGTGCTATTTGATAACCAGTCGCAATATTTAGTGCTTTAAAATTGACATTTCCCCTTTCCTCAATCTGTAGCTGATTGAGTTGTGTGAAATTTTCCAATTGTTCAATTTCCTTAGATAAGGGCACAAATTTTTCTTTGCATTCATACAGCATATAACGTAAAACAGAACTTAATTCCAAAATTATAGTAGGGGTTTTAGGAGAAAACTCTATAGCGTAAGAATATAAATTGTTTAAGTTATTGAATAAAAAGTGCGGATTTATCTGAGACTTTAAAAATTGAAGTTCACTTTCCTGAATAGAGGTTTTCAATTTTTCCAATTCACGCTGTTTACCTATTGCATCCCATGCAAATTTAAATCCTGATAAGATTGCGATTATAGGCAGGACGTCAAAAATCGCAAAATATATTCCAGGTACTATCGCTGCTCTTCGAGTACCGGGATAAAATACGACTTCTAATAATTCTTCTGTCACAATTACGAGTAAAAGAACCAAAATAACCATACCAAAAAAATGCCAATATTTCTTTTTATATAGGAATTTAGGCATCAAAAAGTAGGTGATAAAAACTGATGCACAAGCATATACTAAAAAGAAAACTACCTGTGCCAGAGTAATACCCGGATCATTCCTGTCAAAGGAATAGAAAAGAAGTACCAAGAGATATAAGACAAATTGAAAAAAGAGTTCTTGCCAGCCTATATTTGAGGTTATCTTATTCATAATCACGCTAATTATACAAATCTACACTAATAGATACATTTCCTGAAATGGTCAGATGTGAACAGCAGAATTATACCTGTTAACGACATTTTACTATCTCTATAGCGGAAATATGTTGTTCATTGGAAACCTTATGTCGTTTAGGAAAAAATATATTTTGGTTTAAATATAAATTCACATTTTTATATCAGTAAAAGATGAGATTATTAAGGTGGAAATATTAATTACTAAAATTATGGGAAGAAAAACGGAAAAAAACATGCGTACTTACCATAGGTATCTGGGGTTCTTTTTAGCAGGCATTATGGCGGTTTACGCCATTAGTGGTATAGTCTTGACATTTAGAAATACCGACTACTTAAAAAAGGAAGTACATATAGAGAAAAAGCTGGGGATTGGCCTGGAAGATGCGGCCCTTGGCTCGGCCCTGGGTAAGAGAGGTTTTAAAATAGATAAACAGGAAGGTGCCATGGTTTACTTTAAAGGGGGTACTTATAATAAAACTACCGGACAGGCCAGTTATACCGAGATGAAGATGCCTGTTATTCTGGACAACATGAATAATTTGCATAAAATGCATTCGGGCCATCCGCTGTATTGGCTGAATATTATTTTCGGAATCGCACTATTGTTCTTCTCAGTTTCCGCATTTTGGATGTTCAGACCCAAAACTCCAGTATTCAAAAAAGGGCTATACTTTGCATTGGGAGGTATGATACTAACGGTGATTTTACTTTTCGTATAAGTCGTAATTAATATTTGAAAAGAGAACTGTTAGTTTACAATTTGACGGCAATGAAAGGAATATAAAAGATCTGGCAAAAATTCGATCTGATACAAAACGATAAAGACATGTCGTTCAGGGGGTAAGTCCTGTCGTTGAGAAAATCAACTTTCCGGTTTAGGCAGTAAATCTTATATTGTAGTAACAATTGTATTTCGATTATGAGAAGAATTATAGCACCTATCTTTTGGCCGGTTTTCTTTTTCTTTATCACATTGATTTTTCCATCGAATTGTACCCTGGCTCAAGATTCTAAGACTAATACGGAGTTGGACATGAAAGTGGAAGCATTTCTGAAAAGTAAAAGAAATCATTGGCGCGATTTAAATGTTCCGGCTTCAGACGGAGCGCTTCTTTACGATATTATCTTGAAAAATGGTTATACCAAAGGCTTGGAAATTGGTACTTCCACCGGTCATTCCTCCATCTGGATTGCCTGGGCTTTTAGCAAAACAGGAGGGAAGTTAATTACCGTTGAAATAGATGAGGACAGGCATAAAGAAGCGCTAGATAATTTTAAAGAAGCAGGGTTGTCTGAATATATTGATGCCAGACTCGCGAATGCCCATGAACTGGTTAAAGAATTACCCGGTCCTTTTGATTTCGTTTTTAGTGATGCTGACAAGGGATGGTACACCAACTATTTTAAGGACATTAATCCAAAATTGGTATCAGGAGGATGTTTCACCGCACATAATATCAGTGCTCAAGGCAAAAGAGGAATTTCAGGTACAACAGAGTTTCTGGAGTATGTATTAGCTCTAGCTAACTACACGACTACGGTGGACAATTCTGGCGGTGGACTTTCTATTAGTTATAAAAAATGAAATAACTGAAAACAAACTAGAAATAAATAAAATGAGAAAAATTGTATTAATTCTGATATTGGTTTTTCCAATACTTACTGTTTTAGGACAGGATGTTTGGACTTTAGATCCCGGGCATTCCAGGATAAGATTTACTGTAACACATCATATGATTTCGGAAGTTGATGGCTTTTTTAGGGAGTTTGAGGCCACAATGAAAACTACAAAAGATGATTTTTCTGATGCGGTTTTTGAGTTTTCCACTAAAACGGCCAGCATCAATACAGAAAATGAGAACAGGGAT
>CAJQNH010000199.1 GCA_905479615.1 uncultured Eudoraea sp. | reverse complement strand
ATGTTAAACTATTAACGCACGCCATTTACATTCATTTCCAGGGTATAAACGGAATTCATTGCAGTAATAAAAAGTATTTTTTGATCTGGCCCGCCAAAGGTAACATTGGCTGTCCATTTTTGGGGTACAGGAATTTGAAGTATTTCTTCCCCTTTTTTATTAAAAACTGTTACCCCATTACCGGTCAAATATACATTACCATGGTTGTCTAGTGTCATTCCGTCTGAGCCCAGTTCAGTAAAAAGCGTTTTATTACTGAGATCACCGTTTTCCGAAATAGTAAAACTATATGTTTTTTTATCGCCTATATCTGCTATATAAATCATTTTCCCATCTGGTGTTCCAATAATGCCATTGGGTTGTACCAGGTCATCAGCTACTATGCGTAACTCATTCATGTCGGGGGTCAAATAATAAACTCGTTCTTTTTCAATTTCTTTTTCTTTACGCTCCCAATACGGTCTTTGATAATAAGGGTCCGTAAAATAAATACCTCCCTTTGCATCTACCCAAAGGTCATTAGGACCATTGAGTTTTTTCCCTTGAAATTCGGTTATCAAAGCTTTCGGGTTTTTTGCCTTATCTATTCTCCAAAGTTCAAATTTTTCATCGGCGCAAGCCAAAAGATTGCCATCGTGATCAAAATAGAGGCCATTTGCTCTGCCGGCTTCTTCCATATAAACAGAGACCGAATTATCTGAGGCTGTCCATTTTAGAATTTTGTTATTAGGCTGATCAGTGAAGTATACATCACCATTTTTAGCTACTGCCGGGCCTTCGGTAAATTTGTAATCTGCAGCAACCAGAGTGAGGTTGGCCAGATCAGCCACGAGTTCTTGTTTTTGGGCTTTACACCCTGGAGATATGAGTAAAATAAGGATTACGAATAAATGTTTCATTCACTTGTTTTTATTAGAATAATAAGAGTTAATTTCCAGTCCATCCCGGTCCGCGAACAACCCTGCCGGGGAAAGCGCCAGTATGTTCTTCGTCTTTAAGTACCTGGGTTCCATTTACAAATACGTGTTTCATACCCGTGGCATATTGATGTGGTTTAGCAAAAGTAGCGTTGTCTTTAATTGTATTGGCATCAAAAATTACCACATCTGCATAATATCCTTCTTTTAATGCTCCCCGTTTCTTAAGATTTAAATTAGTTGCCGGGAGAGATGTAAGTTTATAAATAGCTTCCTCCAATGGAATTACTTTTTCATCACGAACAAAATGGGCCAACAGTCGTGCAAAGGATCCATATGCCCGTGGATGGGTACTTTGTTCCAAAAATATACCTTCATTGGTATATGATCCTGCATCAGAACAGATAGCCATATATGGAAGCGCCAATTTCTTTTTAATATTTTCTTCAGACATGGAAAAGTAAACTACCTGAATTCTGCTATCGTCTTCCTGTATTAAGTCAACCACAGCCTCGGCGGCTGTTATATTTCTATCCTTAGCTATTTCGGCAAGGGTTTTACCAATAAGGTGCCTCATTTGTTTATTTCTGAAGCCGACTAAAAGGATCTTTTCCGGCGGCACATGAAATTTTATTTCCTGAATCATCTGCTTCCTTTTTGCGGATTGCGATATCAGTTCCATTGTTTTGTTATGTCCACCTTCTTTTGCCCATGAGGGCAATAAAATATTGAGACCGGTAGAACTGGCATTGTACATGTACATGTCGGTGGTAATTGGTAATCCTTGTTTACGCGCGTTATCAACCAGCTGTATTGCACTGTCCAGTAAATGCCAGTTAGCGGTTCCGGAGGCCTTAAAGTGGTATATTTCCGAGCGTACGCCTGCCTCCTTCGAAATAGTAATTAGTTCCTGAACAGCATCTAAAAGATTTTCTTCTTCATCCCTGATATGGGAAACATACATTCCCCCATAGTCTGCGGCAACTTTGGCTAGTTCAATGATTTCCTCAGTTTTTGCATGTCCGCTTGGCACGTAAATCAAAGAGGTAGAAAGTCCTACTGCTCCTTCCTCCATAGCTTGTTTTGTGAGATCTTTCATTTTTTCCAGTTCCTCCATGTTTGGAGGTCTGGTTTCGTAATTCATGACATATTTCCTTAAGGTTCCATTCCCGATAAATGAAGCAATATTCGTAGATACGCCTTTTTTTTCAAGATATTCCAGGTATCCTCCAAGGGTACTCCAATTAATATCATAATTGATATTTTGTTGTGATTCTTTCATTTCCAGTTTCATAGCCTCGTTTAATGGACCCATGGAATGCCCTTCACCCATAACTTCAAGGGTTACCCCTTGTCTGATATCCCCTTGCGATCTTCCATCTTCAATCAGGGAAACATTGGCCCAGCTTAGCATATTTATAAACCCGGGAGCAACAGTAAGCCCCGTTGCATCTATTTCCATTGAACCGGCAGCATGTTTTAAATCACCAACTGCAACTATGGTATCTGCATTAATTGCAACGTCTCCTTTAAATAATGGTCCTCCTGATCCATCCGCGATTGTTCCATTTCTAATAAGCAGATCATAGGGTTCATGGCTTTCACAACCCATGAGAATGCTAAGTAGGGCAAAGGCAAGTGCAATTGGTTTTAATTTCATAAGATTTACTTTTTGTTTATTTTTTACTCTTTTAATTTCTCTTGTTTATTTCAGCTAAATAATTTAAAAATACCTAAAATACCTACACCAAGAATACTCAATATGCTTATCCATAGTGTAAGATCATATAAGTACCCCGGTTTAAACAGAGGTTGTGATCTTAAATATCTAAAATGTATAACAGCATAAACTACGAGAAAAAGCAGGAAAGACCCAACAATACCACCCGTTAAGACCATTAAAACAGGTAACTTAATAAATATAAAAAGCAAGGCCCATAATAATGGTATTACCCATGCAAGGATTGCGATCGTTTTTTTTCGTTGTTTAAAGTTAGAGAAACTGATCCATCCTATTTGCCCAAATATATCGGTAATCTGTCTGGTCCATGCCGCCAAAGCAGCGAACAAGGTGGAGAATAAGGTGATAAATGCTCCAATAAGAAACGCTGATTTTGCATGCGGCCCTAAAGATTCGGTATACATTGCAGACAGAGTCTCTACCATTGCATATCCTTCAGGCACAAAACCCTGTGCATGAAGCACAGCAGCTCCAAGTAAATAGAAAGCAGCAGTTACAGATGTATATATGCACATGGCAATAATCGCATCCAATTTCATAACTTTTAACCATCCCTGTGCCCTTAACTTCCACTCTTCAGAATTATCATTCTTACCTGTAAAAGCCGCGTAGCCCTTTTCAAGGCACCAATAGTTGTAATGTATTATCTCATCGCCACCAACGCCTGTTATCCCAAAAGCTCCTATTGCAACCGCTACTGCTTCTTTTGGTAAATTAAATTGAAGTCCGCTCCAGATGCTTTCAAAAGATATCTGATAGGGTGTAAACTTGAGAAAATAAAGCGAAGCAAATGTAAAAATTGTAAAGAACCCTATCATACTTAGGGAAAATTTTTCAATAAAAGAATAATATCCTCTGTAAATCATCAAAGCAACGATTATTGCAATTCCAAAACAAAAGACCGGAACACCAATTCCCGGGATGGCTATGTTTAATATTATGGCTACTCCCCCTACAATGCCTCCAACTTGCAAAAGTTTTATGATCATTACCGCAAGTACCGTCCAGACTGTCCATCTGGCTTTGCCATAAACAGGACCCGGAAGCTTATTAAATGCCTGCATAGCTGTTTCCCCAGTCAGGATAGTATGTTTTCCAAATTCTAATTGGACCGCTACTTTTACAATACAACTAACAATAATGACCCAAAATGTAATAAATCCGGCTTCTGCACCTAAAGTGGTTGTCGCTATTAATTCTCCCGAACCTACAATGGAAGCAGAAAGTATAAAGCTGGGTCCCAGAAATTTAAAACGTTCTTTTAATGTTGAAGGAGGTTGTTTTATTTTATCTGGAGAAAGTAAATAAGGATCTAATAATTCAGACATACTTAATTAATTCGTCTGGTGAGTAAAGTTCTATAAAAGTTTATTTAAATAAGCCATGTTATGTTTCATGCTTTCCAGCGGGTTGTTAGCATATTCTTCCTGTTCTATGAAGATGTGTTTTACACCTGAAGCCTTTTTATGAGCCATCATTTTGGGAATATCCAGGCCGCCTTTGCCAAATTCTGTGCTTTCTTTTTTATTCATGTCCATATCCTTAAGATGCCATAAAGGAAATCTCCCCGGATATTTCTTAAAATAGTCCAATGGGTCCTTGCCGGCCACAACCACCCATCCGAGATCTAATTCCATATGAACAAGATCTGCTTCTG
>CAJQNH010000198.1 GCA_905479615.1 uncultured Eudoraea sp. | reverse complement strand
TCTTATGAAGAAGATAAAAACAGGGGAATGGCAACTTATGCAAAATATTTCCTGGAAGAATTAAGCAATATGAAACCCTTTCCTGTTACTGTAATAACTGATAAAGAAACAATTCGCACAAAAGTTTTTATGTCGGCCATTTGTAATTCCAGAAAATACGGTACAGGAGTGCCTTTAAATGTTGTGGGTAACCCAATGGATGGTAAATTCGAAATTGTTTTAAATGAAGCCATAAATTTAAGCTCCTTACTCAAGGCTGGTTTGTCATCCTTTGATGATAAGTATTATGACAACCAGAGTAGTAGAGTTTTGATGACCTCAAAGGCTGAACTAATTTATGATGAACCAAGGTTGCTCCAACTTGATGGTGAAGTAATAGGTAAATTTAAAACCTTAAAGGTAGAATTATTACCAGGAGCTGTCAATCTGATTACTACTGGAAGAAATGAATACATAACAAAAGCAAAGCTACCTGCATAATTAAATGCTTACCCAAAATCATAAAAACGTTATTGATTATTAATATTGTTTTTTTTGTATTGGCACTTATAGTTCCATAATTAAATCAACCCTTGGCGCTTTATTATTTTGAAAGTCCATTTTTTAAGTCTTTTCAACTAATTACACATGTATTTATGCATGGTGGGCTGACACATTTATTGTTTAATATGTATGCTCTTGCCGTTTTTGGCAGCGCAATTGAAAACAAGTTAAAACCGAACCAATATTTATTTCTCTATTTCTTTTCGGCACTCGGTTCTTTGTTATTGCATAGGGCGGTAATTCGGTTTCAATTATCCGATGTCTATACAGATATTATTGCAATAATGCGAACAGAACGAGCAGAACTACTTACTAGTGGGAGTTAGGAGGTGTAAATGCAAAAATTAACGGAGCTATAGTTGGGGCATCAGGCGCCATGATGGGAGTTTTGGTGGCTTTTACCTATTTCTTTCCCAATGCGGAATTAAGTCTTATCTTCTTTCCCGTTCCCATAAAAGCTAAATATTTTGTACCAGTTGGTATATGCAGATCAAATAAAGAATAATAAAAAAAGTACTTTCGCTATAAATAAGTATTTTCATACATTAAATGTTGAGTCCATAGTTTGAGAAACTGCGAACCAAATAGACAAGAAGTATAGGGTAATTACATAATATACAGGCTTGGAATACTAATAGCTGTATTATTTTGAAACCAAAATTGAATTGTAGAGGATTTTCCAAGGTTGGCTTTGGTTTTGAATTCTTAATGTAAAAACATAATTTAAATAACTCCTTATGGAAACTAAGAAAACAACGAGACCAAGTTTACATATTATTTCAATATTCGCCTCATTAGTCATTATAACTGCAGGGGTGATGTATGCTCAATCTTTTGTAAATTCTATGCTTTTGGCTATCTTTCTTAGTATTGTTTGCGCTCAGCCTATTATATGGATGCAAAAAAGAAAGGTTCCTTCTGGTATCGCGATTCTAATTGTATTATTAGGAATTGTTGCGATTTTTATAGGTTTTGCCGATATTATTGGCAACTCAGTTTCATCCTTTTCAAAAGACGCTCAAATTTATGAACAACGTCTTGAACAAATATGGGTGGGTGTCATGCAATTTTTCAATGAAAGAGGCATTGATATTAGTACTGACAGGCTAACAGAAATTATTGCGCCAGGAAAAGTAATGGGCTATACGGCAGGAGCGCTAGGGCAATTAGGGGGCATAATGAGTAACTTATTCACTATATTTTTTCTAATGTTGTTCTTATTGATGGAGTTGGATAGCTTTTCAATAAAAACAAGAGCGATAGCTGCAAACTCTAATGTTTCTATAAATTACTTAAATTCTATTGGTAAAAGTATTCGTCATTATCTCTCTATTAAAACGGTTACGAGTTTTTTAACTGGATTGGTCATTTGGATTGGCCTGTTAATTATAGGCGTAGATTATGCCATTATATGGGCTCTAATTGCCTTTTTACTTAATTTCATTCCTAACATAGGGTCTATAATGGCCGCTGTACCTGCAGTTTTGTTTGCCTTAATTCAATTGGGTGCCGGAGGCGCTTTTTGGACCATTATCATTTTTGTAAGTGTGAATATGATTGTTGGTAACCTGGTTGAGCCTAAAATAATGGGAAAGGGTTTAGGACTTTCAACCTTTATTGTTTTTGTTGCACTTATTTTCTGGGGCTTTGTTTTAGGAACCGTGGGAATGTTTCTTTCCGTACCGCTTACGATGGCAATTAAGATCATGTTAGAGCAAAAACCTAGCACAAAATGGTTAGCTGTTTTTCTTGGAACTGATGAAGATGCAAAATTGATGTTGAAAGGGCCACAAGAAGCTAGTTAGATTTACTTTAAATTGTTGATTGTTAGTTTTATTATGATTGACCGTTCCTTGGCTTCATGGTTAGCCGCCACACTATTATTACTTTTATATTCTTACAACCCAATTCATATTAATTGAATTGCAATTTGTAATTTGCCGACCTGTATGCCGAACAAGTCATAACTTAAATTAATTGAATGAAAACATTTTCGATAGCCATTCATGGTGGCGCAGGAACTTTAGTAAAAGGCATGATGACTCCAACCCTGGAGGCAGCATACAAAAGTGCTTTACAGTTGGCTTTAACCGAAGGTTATAAGGTTTTAGAAAATGATGGAAATGCTGTTGAAGCGGTAGAAGTAGCTGTAAAATTTTTGGAAGATTCGCACTTGTTTAATGCGGGGAAAGGTTCCGTTTTTACGGCGGCAGGAACTCATGAAATGGATGCTTCAATAATGGATGGAAAAACACTTGAAGCTGGAGCTGTAAGTTTAATAGCAGGTATTAAAAACCCGGTTACCTTGGCTAAAGATGTTATGGAAAAAAGTGAGCATGTATTTTTAGCTGGTGATGGTGCTATGCAGTTTGCGAAACAACTGGATTATAATATTGAAGATGCATCCTATTTCTATGATGAGTTTAGACATAATCAATGGTTAGAAATAAAGGACACAGATAGTTTTCAATTAGATCATTCAACAAAGAAAGATTCAAAATTTGGAACGGTAGGTGCTGTTGCATGTGATAAGGAAGGCAATATTGCTGCAGCCACCTCTACTGGAGGAATGACCAATAAAAAATGGGGGCGCGTGGGAGATAGCCCAATGATTGGGTCAGGAAACTATGCGAATAATAAAACTTGTGCCGTGAGTTGCACCGGAAGTGGAGAATTTTTTATCAGAGGCGTTGTTGCCTACGA
>CAJQNH010000197.1 GCA_905479615.1 uncultured Eudoraea sp. | reverse complement strand
AAAGGAATGCAGTGCAGCTCTAACTGTTTTCATTGGAATACCCATTCCATCAGCCAGTGATGCCGCAGCCATCGCATTAGCAATGTTTTGAGGAAATAGACCATTTCCACTTGACGGCAAATCGGTGATTGATATAACAGGCACTTTCGCTTTTTTGTCCCATCGTTCTATACATTCCCCTTCAACTGAATTTTTCAGGATATACGCAATGCCTCCTTGTTCAATATGGTCTTGAACGAATTGATTATCCTCCACCAAAGAAAACAAGATTACCCGGCCTATAGGGTATTGCCCAATCATTTTAGAGCATAGTACATCGTCGGCGTTCAATACTACTGCATCCCGTGCTGCGTTGATAACTCGTTGTTTCAATGCCGCCATTTGCTCAACAGTTTCAATGCCGTCGATACCTATCTGCTCTCTACCAACATTTAACAGGGCTGCTACATTACATCGGTCAATATATAATCCTAACTTCAGTAATCCACCACGAGCAGTCTCAAGCACCGCCGCCCCGATGGATTGATCAGTGAGTACGATGTGTGCCCCATTATAATCCGAACAATCAGCTCGATTAATATATTCTCCGCTAATCACAATACCGTCCGTCGAGGTAAATCCCACGCGATGACCGGCCTTGGAAAGAATGTGCGAAAGCATTCGAGTGGTTGTGGTTTTCCCCTTGGTCCCTGTGATCATCGCGATGGGTATGGATGGACCAAATAAACGCCTTGATGGCACAAGCAAATATCGTCGGAATATCCCTCTGAGCACTCTTAAATATGGAACTAGTAAATTCCAAAAATTTATCACAGTCTGTCTAAAACTCTTCACCGTAAGCTCCTAATAAAACTTAGATAGTATGTTTACCAAAAGTTGTTAATTTTTATAATATAAAACTATTATAACTCAAGTTAATCAAACATGCAAATTTTATAGGAATATTGTATTTATTACACGCTAAAGCGCAAAATCCTCTGAATATTGTCATAAAAGACAATTCAAAGTTCGACCTACACACCCTAGATAAGTTCTTTGTAGAGGTGGAATGAAACATAGAACAGGCCGAGATAATAGGCAAGGGAGTATTCAAAGAAGGAAATAGCCTGGACAAGTATAGTAATGTTCCTAAGGAGATTTGATTAGGTCTTTTAAAATGTAATTTTGTAACTTTATTGGAGATTAAAAGCGCAAAAACATCAACCAGATTGTCAACCTAAAATAAGAACCCTTGTAATAATTGATATTACGAGGGCTTGAAGCGGAGGAAGAGGGATTACCTTCGGTGTGGCCCTCAACCTCGCATCCTGCAAATGTAACTTCCAATCCTTGCAGGATTGACATCTTAAAATTAAAAATCCCATTCAAGCGAGCTTGATGGGATTTTTTTCTTTCAAGCTGTAACGAAGTTACGCTTGATTGCGGAGGAAGAGGGATTCGAACCCCCGGAGGTGTGACCCTCAACAGTTTTCAAGACTGCCGCATTCGACCACTCTGCCATTCCTCCTTTAATGCGAGCGCAAATATACTAACCTTTTTTATACCTTAAAAAGTTTGTTGACGATTTTCTTCGGCCGTTTATAGTATTATTTATTTGCGACATCCTATTTTTGCCCTATGGAAGAATGGTATCACTATGTGCTGCTTGTACTAGTTGGATTTATTGTTGGTTTTATCAATACCGTTGCCGGAGGAGGCTCATTGATTTCACTCCCTTTTTTAATCTTTTTAGGATTACCTCCCAGTGTGGCCAACGGGACAAACAGAGTAGCCATTGTAATACAAAACGCCATTGGTGTAGCCGGATTTAAAAGTAAAGGGGTCACCACTTTTCCATTTAATATCTATTTAGGCATCTCTGCTTTTTTTGGTTCAATTTTAGGTGCCAGCATTGCAGTGGATATTAAAGGTGAGACTTTTAATAAAATCCTGGCAGTTATCATGGTCCTGGTCGTATTGACTATAGTTTTTAAACCTAAAATTAAATTACAGGAATTAAAAGAAAGGTTGACAGGTAAATATTTATGGATAGGTATTATCGTATTCTTTTTTATAGGTATTTATGGAGGTTTTATAAATGCCGGAATAGGTTTTGTAATTCTTTTGTTTTTACATTATTTTAATCATATGACCCTGGTAAGAGCTAATGCTACTAAAGTGGCGGTTGTTTTTATGTATACCCTTTCCGCTCTTGCCGTCTTTATTTTTAACGATAAGGTCATATGGGAAGTTGGATTGGTATTGGCCATTGGTAACGGGGCAGGAGCGTGGGTGTCCAGCAGAATATCAGTTGGAAAAGGCGATGGATATGTGAAAATGTTTCTGATAATAATGGTAATAGTAATGGCAGTTAAACTGTGGTTTTTTAATTAAAAAATAAATGGCAGATATAATTAAGGATTTGGAATGGCGTTATGCGGTTAAAAAGTTTGATTCTTCCAGAGAGATAGAAGTTTCTAAACTGGAAAGAATAAAAAAGGCATTTAATCTTACTGCTACTTCATATGGCTTGCAACCCCTAAAAATGGTAGTGCTAAAAAATAAGGACCTGCAGGAACAATTGGTTCAATTTTCATATGGTCAGAAGCAGGTTGCCCAGGCTTCACATTTACTAATCTTGTGTATAGAGAAGAAAATAGATGCCGAATATATTTCCAGGTATTTTAAAAAGGTAAAAGATATAAGAGGAACCAGTGATTCTGTTTTAGAACCATTTAAAAATGCACTTGTAAGCGAATTTACCAAAATGGATACTAAACAAATTGAACAATGGGCTACCAATCAGGCTTATTTGGCCATGGGAAATTTACTTACAATATGTGCCGTAGAACAACTTGATGCTTGTCCTATGGAAGGGTTTATCCCGGAGAGTTATGATGAGTTATTAAATTTAGGTTCAAAAGGGTTAAGCTCTGTTCTGGTTCTTCCCATAGGATATAGAGCGGAAGACGACATATTTTCCGGATTTAAGAAAGTCAGACGCGATATGGAAAATAGTATTATTTACATATCTTAGGACCAGAAATTGAAAAAAAAACGAGTATAAATCAATAATATATTAAATTAAATACTGCTATGCCAGGTTTTGAACTATTTGGGGATAAAGAAAGAAATCAAGTAAAGGACGTGCTGGATTCGGGGGTACTTATGCGTTACGGGTTTGACGGAATGCGCAATGGCCATTGGAAAGCTTTACAGCTTGAAAAGGAATTAGCAAAGCGTATGCAAACAAAGTACGCTCAGCTGGTGAGCAGTGGTACTGCAGCTTTAACGGTTGCCCTTGCAAGCGCAGGAATCGGAGCAGGGGATGAAGTTATCATCCCGAGTTTTACATTTGTGGCCAGTTTTGAATCTATTCTCGCTTTAGGGGCAATACCTGTTATGGTTGATATTGATGATACACTTACCCTGGACCCCTCTGCTGTTGAGAAAGCTATTACTCCAAATACCAAGGTTGTTATGCCGGTTCACATGTGCGGATCTATGGCCGATTTAGGCGCTCTGAAAGCAATTTGTGTCAGGCACAAACTTATCTTGCTTGAAGATGCCTGCCAGGCAATAGGAGGGACCTATGATGGGAAACCTTTAGGAAGTATTGGGGATCTGGGTTGCTTTTCTTTTGATTATGTAAAAACGATTACTTGCGGAGAAGGCGGGGCTTTGATTACTAACAATGAAATGTACTATAAAAATGCCGATCATTATTCAGATCACGGGCATGATCATGAAGGTACCGACCGGGGAGCAGAAAGCCATCCTTTTCTGGGCTATAATTACCGGATTTCTGAACTGCACGCTGCTGTTGGCTTAGCTCAAATTGCGCGTCTGGATGATTTTCTTGCAATTCAAAAGAGAAATTATACAATTTTAAGAAACGCTCTGGAACCTATTGAAGGTGTTACCTTCAGAAGAGTGCCTGAGGGCGGTGTTGAGAATTATTCATTTCTGAATTTTTACCTCCCTTCAGAGACCATTACCCAGAATACACATTCCGCATTTGGCGCTGCGGGCATTGATGCATGTTTTTACTGGTATAATAACAATTGGCACTATTATAAGAAATGGGATCATCTTAGAACTATGAAGTCTTTAGCCCCGGTGGCAAGAGAAGTCCTTGATGGTCTTCCAGATTATCCCGAGGCCCATTTTAAAAAGTCAGATCATTGGATGAGCAGAACGATATCCTGTCTTATAAAACTCGGATGGGATGAAGATGAAGTAGCCAAAAGGGCTGAATTGATGGCCTCAATTATTAAAAAGGAATTATAAACCTTGATTAATAAGGAGAATAATCTACAATCTCAAGGCCATAACCAACAATACCTACTCTTTTAGCCTGGTCACTATTGGTCATTAGTCGCATTTTGGTGATATTTAAATCGTGCAGGATTTGTGCACCAATACCAAAATCACGGGTATCCATTTTTATTTTGGGAGCCTTAATGACTCCATTTTTTTGATTTTCCTGCAATCCTTTTAAACGATTAAGAAGATTATAAGATTGACTTTGTTGATTTATAAATACTATAGCTCCCTTACCTGCTTCATTAAGCGCCTTAAACATATCATCCAATTTCTTGTCCGCATTATGCGTCAGGGTACCCAGAATGTCATTATTTACCAAAGTAGAGTTTATCCTTGTAAGCACAGGATCGTCCAGCTCCCAGCTACCCTTGGTTAGTGCGAGGTGAACCTGTTCGTTGGTAGTTTGCTGATAGGCATGTAAAGTAAAATGCCCAAAACGGGTTTCTACTTCAAATTCCTCTCTTTTAACTATTAGGCTATCGTGGCGCATTCTATAGGCAACCAGGTCTTCAATGGAAACAAGTTTAAGGTCGAATTTACGGGCCACTTCCACCAGATGAGGCAATCGGGCCATTGTACCATCTTCATTCAGAATTTCAACGAGGATCCCGGCAGCTTCAAAGCCTGCTAATCGGGCAAAATCTACCGCGGCCTCCGTATGGCCGGTTCTTCTTAGAACCCCTCCATTCTTGGCTCGCAAAGGGAAGATATGTCCTGGCCTCCCCAAATCATGCGGTTTAGTGGTATTATTTACAAGGGCTTTTATTGTTTTTGCTCTATCCTGCACAGAAATTCCTGTAGTACAGCCATGTCCTATTAAATCAACAGATACTGTAAATTGAGTATGATGTAATACCGTATTGTTCTCTACCATCATTGATAGATCCAACTCCTCACAACGTTCTTCGGTAAGTGGCGCACATATAAGCCCGCGGCCGTGCTTAGCCATAAAGTTGATCATTTCTGGCGTAACCGCTTCTGCAGCGGCAATAAAATCGCCTTCATTCTCCCGGTTTTCATCATCTACTACTATAATCACCTTCCCGTTACGTATATCTGTAATGGCCTCTTCAATAGTATTTAATTGAATTTTATCTTCCATAGTTGCAATCATGATGCTGTACCTTTAATTCTCTTTCTAAAAAACCCCTTTATTTTTTCAATAACATGGCCAAAATCCATTAGTCCCCTGTCAGCAGTAGCTCTTTTGGTTAAATAGACACCCAAAGGTAACATTATTAGCGTAGAAAGCCATGCACCAAACATGGGGTGAATATTTCCCTCTTTCGCATAATTACCTGCAAAAACTCCAATAAAATAATACGTTAAAAAGAGGACAATTGCTATTACCATAGGTAAGCCAAGGCCTCCTTTGCGAATAATTGCTCCTAGCGGTGCACCTACAAAAAACAGAATTATACAGGAAAGAGCAAGGGAGAATTTTTTATGTAATGACAATATGTGCATATTGTATATTTTATATCGCCGTTGTAATTCTTCTTTTTTACCAAGCACAGAATTTAAAATATTGGAAACAGAATTCTTTGCGGATCCTATAATCTGAATCTGTTGATACTCCTTATATAGGTCTATTAGGTTGTCTACCGGCATGGTATCTGTTTTCTTAAGGAGCATTAACTTCTGTTTTTTATTTAATATTGTAGTATCCAGACTTGTTTTAAGTGGTTTTTTCTCAGACAGGGTATCCGGCTTCGTCAGCGGCAGAAATGCACCCATTCTATTGGTTATGTTCTTAGAAAAAGCAGCAACTATTTTTACATTGTTTTCTTGTATAGAATCGATATCCTTATTGAGTCTGGATACATTTTTCATTTTATCCGTTCGTACATTTCGCTCTTCTTCCAGATCCTGAACGTTGTCCGGTATTTCAATATTTATGGTATAGGTCTCAAAATTGGACCTTGCAAAAGGAGATTTATCCTTGCCTGAACCACTTTTTGCCACAATTTCTTCATAATAATGTCCGTCACTAAGTACCAGTTGTATGATACCAGAACCTTCCCGGCTTTTTAATTCCCCGCCTTTGGCTTTTATAACCGTATTATTTTTCTCAAGATTTGTTTTCCTGTGAATGACCACATTTCTCAGATATCTATCGTTATCACCATACTTCTGATCTACTTTGATATTATATCCTTCGACGTCGCTAAAAACGCCTTCTACAACGGCAGCAGCAGGTTTTACCGTTGCAATATTTCGCCTGAGGTTATAGATTTTTTGTTCAGAAGCCGGGATTACACTATTCGCAAAGAAAAACGCTACCCCACCAAGAATTGTCATTAAAATTACTAGAGGCAACATAGCTCTTTGCAGGGAAATCCCGGATGCCTTCATTGCCGCAAATTCATAATTCTCGGCAAAAGCTCCAAAAGTTAATATAGAAGAGAGAAGCACCGTAAGAGGGAGTACTTTTTCCGTTAGGTTTGGTAATAAGTAAAAAAGGAATTTGCCAATGATTATAATATCCAGTCCTTTACCGGCCAAATCATCAATGAATAGCCATATCGTCTGAAATATGAAGATAAACATCAATATCAGGAATGAACTAAAAAAATTATAAAGAAATTGCTTTAAAATGTACTTATCTAATATCCGCAATGGTCTAGTTTCTTATGATGTAGTACCCTTCTTCTTTGTACTTCTTTTCATCAAAAGTAAATAAGGTTTTTGATAATTGCTGATCAGTTTTAAAAGAATTAACAGTAATCGTAGTTATTGTGCCGTTCTTACCGTTTTCAATTAGTTTGTATATGTGTTTGGTTTCTGCATCAATACCCAGCAGTATAGATGTTATTTCAGAATTTGTATCAATAGGGATGAGCTTGACAAACTGAATTTTTCTGCCCTGAACGTTCTGTAATATATCCCATTCATAGTTATGACCCGTTTTATAGAAAGTCAGCATTTTGGAAGGTGTTATGGTATTTTCGTCTTCAGATTTATCTTCTATAGTAACTTCTTCGTTTTCCGGAACTATAGTATACACTTTAGCACCATCGTATAATTGTTGTGATCCTAAATAATTAAAAAGGTACTTTTCGCCTTCCAGTGTTACATCTCCCCGGGTCTCCTGATCTACATCTGCCTCTGAATTGTGTAACGCAAATTTGAAATTTACTGCAATATTATCATAACTCTTAACTTTGGAATAGACTTCATCCAGAAGAGCCTTTGCTTTATCTGAAGATTGGGCCTGAGCAAAAATGGTCGTAAAAACCAATGCCACGATAAGAATAGAATATTTCATTTTTTATTTTATTTCGTTACTTAATAACTGGTCCAAAGCATAAATATCGGAAACCAGCACTTGCCTCGCCTTGCTTCCTTCGAAGGGTCCGACAATTCCTGCTGCTTCCAGCTGGTCTATTATTCTGCCAGCCCTGTTGTATCCTAATTTTAACTTGCGTTGTATTAGAGATGCAGAGCCCTGTTGTGCATTAACTATTACTTCTGCTGCCTCTCTGAACAAGGCATCCCGATCAGAAATATCATAATCAATACCTGTGCCAGAATCATCACCAACATATTCCGGTAATAGGTGTGCTTCAGGGTAGGCCCGTTGTGAACCAATGAATTCTGTAATCTTTGCCACTTCAGGAGTATCAACAAATGCGCATTGCAACCTGGTAATATCATTACCCTGGGTAAAAAGCATGTCACCCCGTCCAATTAGTTGATCAGCTCCCTGGGTATCCAAAATAGTCCTTGAATCAATTTTAGAAGTCACTCTAAACGCAAGCCTGGCCGGAAAATTCGCTTTAATTAAGCCCGTAATAACGTTTACCGATGGTCTTTGTGTTGCAATTACCAAATGGATTCCTATAGCCCTTGCCAACTGCGCTAACCTTGCTATTGGTGTTTCTACTTCTTTCCCCGCAGACATTATTAGATCTGCAAATTCATCAATAACCAACACAATATAAGGCAAAAATTTATGGCCATCGTTCGGATTGAGCTTTCTGGCCTTGAACTTTACATTATATTCTTTAATATTTCTAACCATGGCCAACTTAAGCATTTCATAACGGTTGTCCATTTCTATGCACAAAGAGTTTAAGGTATGAATTACCTTGGTATTATCTGTTATTATAGCCTCTTCAGAATCGGGTAGTTTTGCCAAATAGTGCCTTTCAATTTTATTGTACAGCGTAAGTTCTACCTTTTTTGGATCAACAAGGATAAATTTTACCTCTGCGGGATGCTTCTTATAAAGCAATGAAGTCAGAACTGCATTTAAACCAACAGACTTGCCCTGACCAGTTGCCCCGGCCATTAGCAAGTGAGGCATTTTTGCTAAATCTACCACAAAAGTTTCGTTGCTAATAGTCTTTCCAAAAGCTATAGGCAATTCCATTTCAGCTTTTTGGAATTTACTGGATGCTATGACAGAACGCATAGATACTACAGAAGGATTTTTATTTGGAACTTCAATTCCGATGGTTCCTTTACCGGGTATCGGGGCTATTATTCGAATACCCAGAGCTGCCAGAGACAAGGCAATATCATCTTCCAAATTCTTTATTTTTGAAATACGCACCCCTGCAACAGGAACTATTTCATACAGAGTTACGGTAGGTCCGATGGTAGCCTTTATTTGTCCTATGCCAATCTTATAATTTTTTAATGTCTCAACAATCTTGTTTTTATTTTCCTCAAGCTCTTCCTGATTTATAGTGATGCCTCCAGATGCCCCATGCGGGTCAAGGAGGTCGAGATGTGGAAACTTATAATTGGCCAGTTCCAAAGTGGGGTCAAATTCACCAAAATCGGCAACCAATTTTTCAGAGAGAATATCCTTTTCCTCTTTTTCTTCCGTAATTTTCTCTACTTCCATTTCTATGGAATCTTCCTTCACAGGAACTTTTGAAGTAATCTCTATATCTTCAGGATTGTCTACTTCTGTGATCAAAGGGGGAATATCCTCCTTATGCGTATAGGTATCAATAACGATAGGTTGTTCTTTGTCAATATCCATTAGGATCTCTTTTCCACCGCCATTTTGAAATTCTGTAGCCAGAGATTTAGACTTCCGCTTAAAAAAGTCTGCAATACCTTCGGGAGAGAACTTAAATAGCCGAACAAGAATAATGGTTAGTCCAAACACTAAAAGTAATAAAACGCCTATTTTACCCGTATAATCCTGTAAAAAATCATTCATTTCAAAACCTACCAGGCCTCCCAATAAAGGGCGTTCATAAGCGAAAAAACCGAGAGCAACGGAGATCCATATAACAAAAACCAATCCCCAAATCCACTTACTTAACAATCCTTTTTTATCAAGGCTTAAAAACATGTACAAGCCTGTAATGCATAACAAAACAGGAAAAATAAAAGAGGCCACACCAAAGCCTCTATACATAAAGAAGTGGCTAACACTTGCCCCAAATTTATTTAGTAAATTATTCGCCTGCTCATTTCTATTAGTAAATTCGGTAAGAAGGCTTTGGTCTGCCTGCCATGAGAAGTAAAAGGAGATAAATGAAAAAAAGAGGGCAACGCTGAGCAGAACCAACAGGCTTCCCAGAATTATTTTATTTTGTTTGGACAACTTAAAAGAAAAACCTTTTTTAGAAGAAGCGGGTTTTGATTTTGTTTTCTTCTTTGCCATTTAATCATCTATTCTTTGGGGTAAAAATACAAATTTACATAGGAAGGACTACCTACAAACGTCCTAAATAATTTTTGGAACATAGATGATAAATCCAACAATCGTTGCAGCCAGTGAAACCAGCATAACAGCCCCTGCGGATATGTCTTTGATAAATCCAATTTTCTCATCAAATTCTGGTTGTACATAGTCCGACAATTTTTCAATTGCAGTATTCAGGCCTTCTACACCTAGCACCAATGCAATTGCAAAAATCTGCAAAATCCATTCGGTTTGCGATATCTCAAAATAAAATCCGACTACAGTCATAATACATGCAATGACTACCTGGATTTGGATACTACTTTCTGTGCGGATTAAAAGCCATGCTCCGCGAAAAGCATACCCAATTCCTTTTATCCGGTTAACAATCAGATTTTCTCTAGGCATCCATTAAGGCTTCGAGGGCCGCTTTGTAGTTTGGCTCTTCCGCAGTTTCCTGTACTTGCTCGGTATAAATTACCTTACCATCCTCGTTTAAGACTACAATCGCTCTTGAAAGTAATCCCTGAATTGGGCCATCTATATATTCCAGACCATAGGATTTTCCAAAATTCCAATCTTTAAAGTCAGACAGTGTTTCAACATTATCAATTCCTTCAGCTCCACAAAATCTATTCATAGCAAAAGGCAAATCTCTGGAAATGCATAAAACCAACGTGTTATCCAGCTCTGCTGCCTCTAAATTGAACTGACGAACAGAATTGGCGCAAGTTCCGGTATCTATACTGTGAAATATGTTCATTACCACCTTCTTTCCTTTGTAATCAGACAGCGTAGTAGTAGACAAGTCGCTTTTTGCTAAATTGAAATCGGGGGCAGCGCTCCCAATCCCGGGGAGATTACCTGATGTATGAATTGCATTTCCCTTAAGTGTTACAGTAGCCATTTTGTAATTTTTAAAATTCTGTGTGAAATTAAAAAATAAATGACGGAATTAACAGGCGAATGGACGAAAAGTCAAAGTTATTTTCTTTAAAATTTTTACAGCCTTCTTCAGAGGGCTTTTGAGGACGACAATTGTTTTATTTTTATTCCCAAGGCAGCAAAGAACAGCGTGGTGATTGGACTTAACCAATTAAAGATAGCAAAGAAGAAATAATCTGCAACACTTACTCCCAATACCCCACTATGATATGCTCCGCATGTATTCCAGGGGATAAGTACAGAGGTTACAGTTCCCGAGTCTTCCAGGGTCCTGCTTAGATTTTCAGGGGCTAATCCACGGTCTTCATAGGCCTTGGCAAACATTTTTCCCGGAACTACAATGGCAAGATACTGATCAGATGCCGTAACGTTAAGTGCAAGACAGCTTCCAACGGTACTTGCAAAAAGACCAAATGTTGTCTTTGCCAACCCGAGTAAGGATTTGGTAATCCTCGATAACGCACCTATTCCATCCATAATACCACCAAATACCATGGCACATACAATAAGCCATATGGTACCTAGCATCCCCGACATGCCTTTTGCAGAAAACAAATCGTTAAGTGCCGGGTTATCTGTGGCTATTTCGGTTTTTACTGTAATCGCATTCAAGATTCCTTTATAGCCAGATTCAAAATTCAATTCTTTAGCTCCTGTAATTCCTGCAACGATATCGGGTTGGAACCACAAAGCGAAAATACCCCCGAGTAAAGTGCCAATAAGCAGGGCTACAAGCGGCGGAGCTTTTTTTATAATCATAAGAATAACTGCTATTGGAACCAGAAACAACCAGCCATTTATAGTAAAAGATGCATCAATTGAGTTCAGAATACTTTCTGTGTCTGCTATGCCCGTTGTCTCCAGATTCAGCCCTATAATTACAAATATCAATAGCGTTATTGAAATTGTTGGAATGGTGGTATAGGTCATATATCTGATGTGTCCGAATAAATCTCCACCAGCCATGGCAGGGGCAAGGTTGGTAGTATCACTCAAAGGCGACATCTTATCACCAAAATAAGCGCCCGAAAGCGCTGCGCCTGCTGTCATACCCATAGGAATTCCAAGGGCATCACCAATACCTATGAGGGCAATACCAACCGTGGCCGAGGTAGTCCAGCTGCTGCCTGTAGCAATTGAGATTATAGCGCAAATAATTAAACTAGCGGCCAGGAATATGGTAGGGTTTAGAATTTGAAGACCATAATAGATCATTGCGGGGATAATCCCACTTATCATCCATGTTCCTGCCAGGGCCCCAACCATTAAGAGTATTAATAAAGCACCAGTGGTGGACTTAACATTTTCGGCCACTTCAGCCAACATCTGTTTATAGGTGACTTTATTAAAAAAACCAACAATAGCGGCAACGGCACCGCCCATTAATAATATAAACTGATTAGAACCACCAATGGCATCATCTCCGAAAACATAGACATTGTAAGCAAGCATTCCTACCAGAGCAATAACAGGAATTAATGCCTCCCAAATATTTAGTTCCCGGTTTTCAACAATATGTTCCTGTTGTCTGTATTTATTGGATTTTTTATCGGCCATAAGGATTGGTTAGTTGATTCGTAATATTACAACTTTGGCCGCTGTTCTGCAAACGCCTAAATCATCTATGTAACAGGAGATGCGACTTTATGTTCCAGGATGTGCAGATTTTGCATACACTCTTTCATTAATTTATATGTTCTCTTAATATCGTTATCCAGGCCAATAGAAAAGCGTATGAGTCCATCAGATAAACCCATAGTTTTTTGCTCTTCCAAAGGAATTTCCGAAGAAGTAGATGAGCCAGGAGCACTGAACAGCGTTTTATAGAACCCAAGACTAACGGCCAAATAACCAAGGTTTTTTTTCTGCATTAACTCCATCAGGTTATTTGCATTTTCAAGACTACCTACGTCTATGGTCATAATCCCTCCATACCCATATTCAGGAACCATCTGCTTTTTCATAGTTTGGTGCCCGGAATGTGATTTAAGACCTGGATACACTACCCTAAGGCCATCTTTCTCAAACTTTTTGGCCAGGTATAGTGCATTTTCGCTATGTTTTTTCATTCTAATATGAAGCGTTCTCATATTTTTTAGAATAAAAGATGCCCGGAGGCTATCAAGAGTACTGCCGAGAAGCATCCCGGCTCCATCATGCACATCCTTTAGGCTAAGACAAAACTCCTTTGTCCCGCATACTGCCCCTGCAACACTATCACTGGTTCCATTAATAAATTTAGTAAGGCTATGGATCACTATTTCTGCCCCTAATTTTCCAGGAGCAATCGATAAAGGTGAAAAAGTATTGTCCACAACCAGAGGAATATTATACTTTTTGGCCAATCTGGATAGCGCTTTTATATCAGCGACTTCCAATAAAGGGTTGCTTATGGCTTCACAGAATATCATTTTGGTATCAGCTGTAATGGCCTTTTCTACAACATCAATTTTTGTAATGTCTACAAATGAAGTGTTGATATTGAATTTTCTAAGAAAATTTTTCATAAAAGCATAAGTGCCTCCATAAATAGTCCGGCTACTGACAATATGGTCTGCCGAATTACATAATTGCAGGATAACGGCTGTAATTGCACCCATGCCACTTGCGGTAACATTTGCAGTTTCTGTTCCCTCAAGCGCGGCAAGCGCTTCTCCCAGATATAGGTTGGAAGGGGAGGAGTGCCGGCTATATAGGTAACAACCCTCTGTATTCCCTTCAAAGGTGTCGAACATTGTTTTTGCAGAAAGGAAGGTGTAAGTAGATGAATCGGATATAGACGGATTTACACCCCCGAATTCACCAAAATTGTGTAATTCCTGAATTTTGTCTGTCGCATTATGTTTCATAGGAGCATAAGTTTTGTAGTATAAAATTATTAAAACATAGATTAAAAAACAATCATAATTGAATATAACAGAAAATAAAACTATATTTATTACTTTAAATAGATTATATATTTATTTTAATACACTTATAATAGTTTTTGATGTAATTATATCATGATTAAAATAGACGCAAAAGACAGGGAATTATTAGTACTCCTGCAAGAGGATAGTAAATGGACCACCAAGGAGTATGCAAATCGACTTGGACTTTCAACCACCGCGGTATATGAGCGGATAAAACGGTTGGAAAAAACTGGTGTGATCACCAGGTATGTTGCTTTGGTTGATAAGAATAAGGTAAACAAAGCTTTTATGGTACTCTGTCATGTTAAACTGATTCAGCATATAAAAGATAATGTACTGCAGTTTGAACGGGAAGTAGTTCAGCTGGAAGAAGTTTCGGAATGCCATCATATTAGCGGGGATTATGATTATATCCTTAAGGTTAACGTAAGTGATATGGAGGCTTACAGAGAGTTTATGGTGACCAAGTTGACTGCGATAAAAAATATAGGAAGCACCCAGAGTTCTTTTGTTATTAATGAGGTAAAATACAGTACCGCCATACACTTTTAATTAATCTGGTAGTTTGGGTTTTCTTCAGGTCTGATTCTCTTATGTCCTAATCAAAAACATTTGTACTTTTGTGATCTGATTTTCTTAATATCCCGATATAAAACGAATCTTTTACTTTAAAAAAGAAGACTATGAATCAATATGATGTGGCCGTTATAGGCTCTGGACCAGGTGGGTATGTTGCTGCCATCAGATGCGCTCAATTGGGTATGAAAACTGCCATAATCGAGAAATATTCAACTTTGGGAGGAACCTGTCTTAATGTGGGTTGTATTCCTTCTAAAGCACTTTTAGATTCCAGCCATCATTATGAAGATGCGATAAAGCATTTTGAAGATCACGGCATAGAAATTCCGGGTGACATTAAGATAAACCTTGAAAAGATGATCAGTCGTAAGCAGGCTGTAGTAGACCAAACCACGAAGGGGATTCAGTTTTTGATGGATAAAAATAAAATTGATGTCTACGAGGGTATAGGAAGTTTTAAAGACGCTACCCATATCACAATAGAACAAGCAAAGGGAAAATCACAGACACTAGAAGCCAAAAACATAATCATTGCTACAGGCTCTAAGCCTTCTACACTACCATTTATCAATCTGGACAAGGAACGTGTTATCACATCTACAGAGGCCTTAAAATTAAAGGAGATCCCTGCACACATGATCATTATTGGCGGTGGGGTAATTGGGTTAGAATTAGGTCAGGTGTATAAGCGATTGGGCTCTGAAGTTACCGTTGTCGAGTATATGGATAGAATTATTCCCACAATGGATGCAGCACTTTCCAAAGAGCTTTTAAAAGTCTTAAAAAAACAAAAAGTAAAATTTCTGCTTTCACATAAGGTTAAGTCTGTTGAGCGCAAGAAGAATGAAGTAATCATTAAAGCCGATGACAAAAAGGGAGCCGAAGTGATTTTAAAAGGCGATTATTGCCTGGTATCAGTGGGTAGAAAGCCCTATACCAATGGTTTAAATGCCGAAGCCGCAGGTGTAGCATTGGATGATATGGGCAGGGTAGCAGTGAACAACAATTTACAGACCAATATTCCTAATATATACGCCATTGGTGACGTAGTTAAAGGTGCAATGCTGGCGCATAAAGCCGAAGAGGAGGGTACTATGGTCGCTGAGATTATTGCCGGTCAAAAGCCGCATATTGATTATAATTTAATTCCCGGTGTAGTATATACCTGGCCGGAAGTGGCTTCGGTTGGGAAAACGGAAGAAGAATTAAAAGAAGCCGGTATAGCATATAAATCGGGCCAATTTCCAATGCGTGCTTTGGGTCGAGCAAGAGCCAGTATGGATATCGATGGGTTTGTAAAAATTCTTGCAGATAAGAAAACAGATGAAGTCCTTGGCGTACATATGATAGGTGCCAGATGTGCCGATCTGATAGCCGAAGCAGTCACGGCAATGGAATTCCGAGCTTCAGCCGAGGATATTTCGCGTATGAGTCATGCGCATCCAACCTATGCCGAAGCAGTAAAAGAAGCTGCTCTGGCCGCTACGGATGACAGAGCTTTGCATATTTAATCAGGTGAACTATTTCTGAGAAGTTTAAGGTTTACTAAAATTAGTATGACCTGGAAATGTTGGCAGTCATTTTTAGCTCTTTACCAATCCAACGCTTCTAAGTATCCTGTAAACCCCTATTTTTAATATTCTTTGCGTATATAAGGCCCAGGGCTCCAACTTATTTCTGAGATCTACAAGCGCAGCACTTATGCCTTGTTTAATAGTATCTTCATTCCTGGTATAAAACAAGGCCAGATAGGAGCACACGAACATAAAAGCGATGGCCGCCGGAATCAATATCGCCGGTGGCAAGGACTGATAAAAGAATCGATACAATCCAAGTCCGGTAAAACTTCCATACAGAATAACAAAATGAATAACATAGATGGATAATGTATTCTGTCCTATTTTTAATATAGTCCTGCTTGTTATGAACTGGCGCAATAGCATAAAGACAGCAAAGGCAATAAGTACGTCTCCCAATCTGATAAAGAGGTAATTATTTGAGGCAATAGCTTCGAACAATTGTATCCCGGTTATTGATGAGATTGCTATAAACAGATCTGATGAGAAAAAGATTAGGAATATACCAGTAAGTGCAGCAAAGGAAATAGCTGCAGGATAAAGAGATTGAGAATTTTTATAATGGATAAACAGATAGGAGAAAAAGCCTCCGATGGCAGT
>CAJQNH010000196.1 GCA_905479615.1 uncultured Eudoraea sp. | reverse complement strand
TCATTGCTTCATTAAGCTTTCATCACAAGATACGAATGGAGAATTATGTATAATCGAAGACACTTTAAAACCCGGGTTTCATTTAAATCGGCACCATCATAAAATAATGACAGAGGTTTTCTACATATTAGAAGGAGAACTTGAACTCATTTTTGATAACGAAACAACAATCCTCAAAGAAGGAGATACCATCACTGTTCCGCCAAATGTTTGGCATGAAGCTAATTGTAAAAATGGAGGGAAAATGCTAACGATATTTAAGAACGGGGAATTTGACATTTTTTTAGAGCAGCTTTCCGGGATGACAGCGGATGATTTTTCTAATGAAGTATACATGAAGTCTCTCTCTGAAAAATTTGACATTTATGAGGAATAAAACAGTGTACAAAGCCTAAACGAATATATTATGAAAAAATACATTACACGCTCCTTCCTGCTTGTACTATTTATTGCAAATGTATTTTTTGTTAATTCACAAACATCAGAAAAGGCAACTCCCATTTTCAAAGATGGAGAGGCCCAAATAGTGCCCGCTTTTGAGGATGAGACCAAATGGATTAGAGAAGACCTCTGGGTTGAAACAGAATTTGACACGGATGGAGATGGCAAATCAGACAGAATGCATGTTGCCGTTACGCGTCCGTATCAAACAGATTCTGAGGGATTAAAACTCCCTGTAGTCTATGAGTCGAGTCCATATTATGGGGGTACTGCCAATCCTATTCCTGATGGTTTATTTTGGGATGTTAAACATGAACTAGGCAAAATGGGGAAACCACGTTTACATCCGGAAGTAACGCGTACAGGCAAACGTCCTGTCATTTCTAATTCACAGATTAAGACATGGGTGCCAAGAGGATATATTGTGGTACACTCATCTTCACCGGGAACTGGCTTATCTCAAGGATCACCTACTGTTGGTGGAGATAACGAATCTTTGGCTCCAAAAGCCGTTATTGATTGGCTATGTGGTCGTGTTGTAGGATATAAAACGCCTTATGGGAATGAAATAGTAACCTCATTCTGGTCAACCGGAAAGGTTGGAATGACGGGGACGTCATATAATGGAACCATTTCTCTTGCTGCTGCAACTACTGGTGTAAAAGGCCTTGAAGCAATTATCCCGGTAGCACCAAATACATCGTATTATCATTATTACCGATCAAATGGTTTGGTTCGTTCTCCCGGGGGTTATCTGGGGGAAGATATTGACGTTTTATATGACTTTATCCATAGTGGTGACGAATCAAAACGAGCCTATAACAATTCTAAAATTCGTGATACCGAAATGATAAATGGCATGGACAGAATCAATGGTGATTATAACGATTTTTGGGCGGGCCGTGACTATTTAAATGATATGGCCCCAATGAAAGCTGCCTTACTGATGTCACACGGATTTAATGATTGGAATGTTATGCCTGAGCATAGCTACAGAATATATAAAAAAGCGCAGGAAATGGGCCTTCCAGCACAAATTTTCTACCACCAAGGCGATCATGGCGCAGGACCACCGCCGATTACAATGATGAATAGATGGTTTACACACTATTTGCATGGTGTAGAAAATGGTGTAGAAAATGACGCTAAAGCATGGATAGTTCGTGAATATGATGAGAAAGATAATCCAACAGCATATGCAGACTACCCAAATCCAGATGCGGCGTTAGTGAGACTGTATTTAAGTTCTGGAGCCCCAAAGGCAGGAGCTCTAAGTCTTACTAAAACACCGAATCAGGGTATGGAAACACTTGTTGATAATTACTCTTTTTCAGGGACATCCTTAGCCAAAGCCGAACAGACAAATCATCGCTTGCTCTATGTTTCTCCAAAATTATCTGAAGATGTTCATATTTCAGGAACGCCAAAGGTAACAGTCAGGTTATCTAGCAGTAAACCCGCTGCAAACCTTTCGGTATGGATGGTCTCGTTGCCCTGGAATGAAGAAAGTGGGGCTAAAATTACCGATAACATTATTACCCGTGGGTGGGCAGATCCACAAAATCATAGCTCGATACGAAAAAGTGAACCCCTAAAAAGCGGTAAATTCTATGAGGTGTCATTTGATTTAATGCCTGATGATCAAACAATTAAAAAAGGCCAGCAAATAGGACTACTGATTTTTTCAAGTGATAAAGAATTTACATTACACCCGGAACCAGGAACTGAATTAACGGTTGATTTAGATGCAACAACTATCAACTTGCCAATTGTGGGCGGCATTGAAGTCTTTAAAAATGCAGTAAAAGAAAATTAAACATAAATAGCTATATGCCATTGCGGGCACTCATTAGGTAAAACCATGGAAAGGAAAAATAAGGTATTCATAGCAACAAGTTTAGACGGATATATTGCAGATAAAAGCGGAGGAATTGATTGGTTACATGCACTTCCTAATCCTGATAACATTGACATGGGGTATAGTGAATTTATATCTCAAATAGACGCACTTGTTATGGGGCGTAAGACTTTCGAGACGGTATGCAGATTTGATATAGATTGGCCTTACCAAAAGCCAGTTTTTGTACTAAGCAATAGCTTGACTGCTATTCCTGAGAAATACAAGGATAAGGCAGTGCTTATAAAAGGAAGTTTAAAGGAAATTCTCGAACAGATTCATGCAAAGGGATTCTATAGGCTATACATTGATGGAGGTAGAACGATTCAAAGTTTTTTGACAGAAGATTTAATAGACGAAATGACAATAACGTTAATTCCGTATTTGTTGGGGGGTGGTATTCCATTGTTCACTGAACTTCCAAAAAGATTAGATTTTGAATGTGCTGATTCAAAAATTTATCTGGAAAAAATTGTTCAAAATTATTTTGTCAGAAAAAGATAAAAACCACGCCAAAAAAGCGTGACTGGCGAAAATAAAAAGCTTTGGCTACAAGCGCAGACCTGCCTGAAGCATTCAGGCGGCATCGAAAAATTTCCTTGCCTGCTCTACTTGCCACAGCCTAAGCGTGAGGCATTATATAAAAAGAAATTAAGCAAAAGAAGAAAAGGTAATTAGATTTATTAAAAGATCAATAGTTATGATTATACAAACCATAAAATTCAAGTCTCAGCTAACAGAAGAAGAAGTGATGAGGATTGCAAGAGAAAGAGAACCTCAATTTAAAGCCATTCCCGGACTCATTCAGAAATATTATATTAAACCTCAACAAGATGACCACTATGGAGGAGTTTACATTTGGGATTCGGCTGCATCTCTGAAGGCATACAGAGCCTCTGATCTTGCCGCAAGTATTCCTAAGGCTTATGGTATTATTGGAGCTCCGGATGTAGAAATAGTGGATGTCATCTTTCAATTAAGAAAATAGATACAATGCCTAACTGTTAGCCTTCATTACGACTAGGCTAGCCTGTTTCGCCGACCACGTATCGCTGAAGCTTTAGCGGAGGCGCAAGTATTTTGGCTGCGAAAGCTGAAAAGATACGCAGCAGGCACTATGACCAACCACAATTATATCTGTGATGCTATACCAGGGCAACCTGTAATGTAAAGTGATCTATAATAACCTGGAATCACGAATTTTCTTTAGAATCAGCAAGATAGTTTATCTTAGTTCATTGGTGTGGGATATAGTTAATAAGGATATCTCATTGTTAGCGGCAATTAAAGCAAAACTTTGAAGCTACTTTAATCCAAATCAATATGAACCAATTGAACTATTTTTTGTGTCTAATGTATTTTATGTTGCTTGGAAGTTATTCTTTATACGCTCAAACAGAACCTAAGGGTTGGTGTGACGAAGCCGATTTAACTATGTATAGGGGACTTGAAGAGATTAAAACAAGTAGTGATTGGTTTAAAGTTTTTATGGTGGGAAAGGATGTTTATGCAATCGCAGAGCCATACAACTATGAAGAAGTCATCTCCTACTTAATAATTGGAACAAAGAAGGCTCTATTATTTGATTCAGGGAATGGGCTTGGATTAATATCCTCTGTTGTTAAAGAGTTAACCAAACTGCCTGTAACGGTCTTAAACTCGCATTCTCACTATGATCATATTGGAGGCAATCACGAATTTGATAGCATCCTTGCATTAGAAACTGAGTATACATTGTATTGGGCTAAAAATGGATGGAGTCATGACCTGGTTAAAAATGAAGTCGCACCGGATGCATTTTGTATGGAAAAGCTTCCAAATCTTGATACAGCATCCTATCATATCAAACCATTTTCAATTTCAACATTCATAAATGATGGGCATATTATTGATTTAGGGCAAAGAACTCTTGAAGTTATTTCCGTTCCCGGACATACTCCGGATGCCATTGCTTTGCTGGATAGAGCGCATGGATATCTTTGGACGGGCGACACATTCTATGAAGCTACTATTTGGCTATTTTTTGATGGTACAGATTTAAAAGCTTATAAAAAGAGCATTAAAAAACTTGCTGATTTAAGCGCCTCTCTTAAGAAATTATTTCCTGCCCATAATACACCAGTTTCTGAACCTATCAGGCTATTAGAGCTTGTCGATGCCTTTGATCAGGTTATGAAGGGAACAAAAAGTGTGAAGGAAACTAACAAAAATGGACTGCCTGTTTACGATGAAGAAGCAAAGGTAATTTATGAATTTGAACATTTTTCCTTTTTGATACGCAAGGATCATTTAAAAAATTAAAAGAGACCCTAAAAAATGAAAGAAAATAAAGCCACTAACACTGAATAAAAAGCATTATCACCTTCGCCAGGGCTTCGTCGATTAAAGAAAACGCTCTTTATACTAAACGTTGTGGAGAATTAATAGTTAATTTTAAAAAAACCATGAGAAATTTTTATATTATTTTTAGCTTTCTTTTTTTAATAGCCTATTCTGCAAATGCTCAATGGACGAACCGATATCCAAAAGTTGATGGATACAGGCATCACGTTTATTTAGAAGCATATGAACTGCCAGTCTTAAATTCAGGCCCTACAGATCCTGCGCCATCTCCTTTAAATGATCAAGTCGTTTTTTCAGCGAAAGGGTGGTTATGGATGATGGATCTTAAAACATCAGAAGCCAAAAGGATAACTTTTTCTCCTGATATGGATTCCAGACCCAATTGGTCACCAGACGGAAATAAAATAGTTTTTGTTCGGGATAATGGGGTTGACACTCATATCGTTATTCTGGATTTAAATTCTAAAAAAGAAACCATTCTGGTTAACTCAG
The DNA here is from genome assembly GCA_905479615.1 of uncultured Eudoraea sp. Classification (GTDB taxonomy): domain Bacteria; phylum Bacteroidota; class Bacteroidia; order Flavobacteriales; family Flavobacteriaceae; genus Eudoraea. The sequence continues at coordinate 5,357 of CAJQNH010000196.1, read as the reverse complement.
ACGCTTTAGATCTGGATCCGATTTTTTCAGAAAACAACAACATTATTTATTACTCATCGGCAAAAAACGGATCATTTGACCTTTGGAAAATAAATCTTAGCACTTTAGAGAGTACCACTTTAACACAAGAAAATAGCTTAGAACGTCTTCCTGTACCAACACGTGAAGGTAACTTCGTTGTTTACCTGAAGAAAAAAGGATTTTCCTATGATTCAATAGAATTGCTGGATATAGAAAACGGCACTTCATCAGCTTTAGTCGAGGAGAATTTTACGTCTCAAGCCGCTTTTACACTGTCTCAGGACAACAAAACTTTGGCCTATACATGGCCTAATGGGGATGACTATGAACTTCGCGTACTAAATATCTCAATTCCCGAAAGCAAAATGCTTCTTACCAAAAGTGAAGGACTCCCTATATCACCTAAATTCAGCTATGATGGTCAATGGGTTTATTTCACTGAAAACAACAAAAATGAGACCTCAGAAATGAAAAGGATATCTGTATATGGAGGTTCACCTGAGGTATTATCCGTAAAGAAATGGGACTGGGGTGAAGCAACTGGAAAACTAAAAATCACCAGTCGCGTTGATGGAATAACGGAAGCTGTTAGAATGAGCATTATGGATGAAAATGGACATCCAATTATTCCTGACTCCGGGATTGTACATTCTGAAGGGCAAAATGGAATTGTGTTTTTCTATTCACCTGGAGAAATTGAAGTAGAAGCTCCACTTGGAACGCTGTCTATCATGGCGGTGCATGGTTTTTCTACGCCTAAACAAGTTCTGGAAGTAAAATTAGAAGATGGTGTTACAAATGCGGAAATAAATTTAAATAGACTTTGGAATGCAAATAAAGAAGGTTGGTATTCTGCCGACAACCATTTTCATCTAAATTATGGAGGAACTAATCAATTAGATCCTGAAGATATTCTATTGGACCTTAAAGCCGAAGAAATAGATATCGCTTTTCCCTTAGTAGCTAATCTTGGAAATCGATTTCTTGAACAAGGCCTTCTGGATTGGAAAAATGAAGGCGTACCAATCATATCGTTTGGACAAGAGATACGTTCACATTTTTTGGGCCATTTAAATTTAATTGGAACAAAAAAGCTGTACTGGCCCTGGGTGTGGGGGCCAAACTATGATATTTATGGATCAGACGACAGACTTAATGCCCAACCTCTTCGGTTTGCCCGTGAACAAGGCGGATTAGGAGGGTATGTTCATCCTGTTTCCATAAAAGATCCATTTAAAGAAGGCGGAGCCAGTTCTGTACCCATTTCATTAATAGCAGATGTTGTTATGGAAGAAGTAGATATTTTAGAATTGGCATGTCTGTGGACAGATGAAATTGGTACTGCCTCCTTATGGCACGAATTTCTCAACCTTGGTATTCCTGTTGCCTTATCTGCAGGTAGTGATGTAATGAACAACATTTATAGAACTATGGCGATTGGAGCAACTAGGGTATATGTAAAACCCGAGGGTAAATTAACGGTCGGAAATTACTTAGAAGCACTTAAAAAAGGCAAAAGCTTTGTGAGTAATGGTCCACAGATTCTATTCTCAATGGAAGATTATGAAGTGGGTGATTTCATCAAAACGAAAAAGAAGAAAGCCGGTTGGAAACTAAAAGTTCATTCCCCCATATCATATGAAAAGGTAGAAATATTTGTAAATGGAGATGTAGTTTGGACGAAAAAAGGCAAGAAAGGTAACAGTGAAACCTATAGTGGCTCCATCGAAATTCCGGAAGGAGGATGGGTAACAGCAAGAGTTTCGGGTAGTAAGTCTGAATGGCCAATGATGGACAGTTATATATTCGCAGAGAGTTCACCCATATGGTTTGATGAAATTGGCAGCACAATGCCCAAAGCTAAAATTGATGCTGCAAATAAGCTCCTCAAAATATTAGAGGTCTCCGAAAAACGAATGAAACAAGGTTATGGGGAAAATCAAACCCCTAATCTAAGTGATCATTTTTCTAAGGCAAGGGAAAAATTAGTTAGAATTGCGGGTGAAAACAAGAAATAGGTTAATAGAAAACACTTCACAATAATACGCATAGTTCAAGGCATCTTTTGGGTTGCTGCGGCACCATACACGGAATATTAACCTTCATCCTGAAAGCTTCTTCTTAATAATACTATGGAAAAGCTATCGGGTCGGGCGTCTTGAAAATATATTATAAAGTTTTCAGTACATTTTTTCCAGTTATCGCCATAGTAGTCAATACACCTGAAAACAATGCGCCTCCAACACCTGCCGTTACAATATCCTGACCTGTAAGATAAAAGTTTTTGATTGGTGTTCTAGGTGTTAAAAAGGCTTGTCTAAACCTGGAAGGACCATGATCTAATCCGTAAACTTCTCCATTTTTATAATTGGCAAAATGTCGCGTAGTAAGTGGTGTTGAAAGTTCATAACAATTTATCTTTCCTTCAACCTGTGGGAGTTGTTTATACAGTTCCTTTAATAAACGCTGAGCAATGTCTTCTTTTATCTTTTCATACTTATCTCCCCTTTTTTTCCAGGATGTATCAGACCATTTTTCAAATGCTTCAAAGGGCACTAATGTAATGATATCAATGGAACTTTTACCAGGATAGCGATTGGACCAATCTGGATCTTTGGCCGATGGAAAAGAAAGATATACCACAGGGAATGGTTGAGATAAATCATCTAAATATCTTTTAACACAAGTGTCATGATCACCTTCGGCTGGATAAATCCAATAATTTGTTTTAGGAATCTGGAGGTCTTCAGGAGAACCTTCTAAACCAATATACAAGCTTACATGTGCTACAGATGGCTTTATTTTTTGTAACCGTTCTTTCAATTTGTGTTTTTCAACCGTTTTTGATGGTAATAATGTATTATAAGTGGTCATTATTCCTGCATTACTCACAATGTTTTTGGCTCGAATTATTTTTCCATCTTTCATCTGCACACCAAAAGCAGTATTTTTCTCAATCATAATCTCTTCTACTTCTGCACTTACCAAAATTGTACCTCCCGAAGCCGCTATTACTGGAGCTATTGTTTTAACAATCTGAGAAGAACCTCCAACAGGAAAATTTCCTCCATCAAAATAATGTCTGGCGACTGAAGCATGCATTGAGAAACTACTTTGTTTAGGAGGGAGTCCATAATCACCATATTGACCAGAGAGCACCTTTATCAAGGTTTCATTTTTGGTTAAAGAACGAAGGACTTCATCTGTTGTTTTATCTGAGAATTTGTAAAAAGGAGCTTTTAGAAACTTACCTAGTAGTGCATTCAAAAATGGAGATATGGCCTTGCTGATGTAGTAGTTTTTACTTGTTTTCACAGCCTTAAACACTAAATTGACGTATGTATTGATAGCGTTTTCTTCTTCGGGAAAGTAGAAAATCATTTGTTTTTTGAAGTTTTTAACCCCTTTTACCAAATCAAAGTGTTGATCGCCAATAACTATTCGGTCATACACTTCTCCCATGTCAGCCCACTTTAGTTCATGGTCTGTTACATAATCAAACAGTTTTCTTAAAATGCTGCTTTCCCGCTGTACTTCTCCAATATAATGGATGCCCACATCCCATTCATAGCCTTTGCGTTTAAAAACATGTGTAAAACCTCCTGCGGTATAATGCCGCTCCAACACCAGAACCTTTTGACCTTGTTTTGATAGGAGTGCAGCCGTTGTAAGACCTCCCATTCCTGATCCTATGATGATGGTGTCGTAAGATTCCTGTAATCGTGGTCGTTGTTGGTAAGATTGAATCATTAGGCTTATTTTTTAATTAAAATACAAAATAGGATTAACTATTTCTATAATAGGATTATGCTGCGTTTAATTTATTTTTTTATTTTTAAAAATATAGAATGCACTTAAATGACCGTCTACGAATACAAAACACTATCTGAAGATGACCAATGGGATACCGTATTCTAAAAAGGAAGATCACGTTGGTCTGCGTATCAACACTTTGAAGAAGATAGCAAAGGCACTCTAGAAGTAGGAAAATTGGCTGACCTGGTGATCCTTGATAAGAATCCGTTCAAAGTTTCAGAAGAGAACATAAAGACCATTAAAGTCACTACGGCTATAAAAGAAGGTCAAACAGTTTACCAGTAAGAATAAAAGAGCATAAAAGAAATTATGTTTAATCCAAATCCTTAATCAATTTAGGTAAAATAGCGGGCAGCAATAGCTATGATTCATAGGTATCTTAAAATTCAATTTAAAAATCCCTATTTTTAAATTAATAAAAAGAGAAATAAGTATGGAAAATCATAAGTATGGAGTAAAACGCCGGGAGTTTTTAAAAAGGAGCACCAAATTTGCCGCTGCGACAGTGTTTGTGGGTTTAGGAAGTTCAAAACTATTCGGCGCTCTTTCCGCGACCCAAATAAAAAATTCAATTCCAACCGTATTGCTCAACAATGGCATACCAATGCCAAGGCTTGGTTTTGGCACAAATACTCTGAAAGGAGCTAGAGGTACACGATGTGTGTATGATGCAATTTCCGTGGGGTATCGCCTTCTTGATACTGCTCATATTTACGGAAATGAAGAAGCTGTAGGAGAAGGGATCAGGCAAAGTGGTATTGATAGAGAAGAACTGTTTATAACGTCAAAACTTTGGGTTGATGATTCGGGCTATGAAAGCACAAAGAAGGCATTTGAAACATCCATAAACAAATTGGGTGTAGAATATTTAGATCTTTATCTCATCCATCGGCCCAGAGGAGATGTAAAAGGTACATGGCAGGCTATGGAAGAGCTTTTCAAGGAAGATAAAATCAGAGCCATTGGTGTGAGTAATTTTTTGCCTGACCAACTTGATGAGTTGATGACATATGCCAAAGTAAGACCTGCAATCAATCAAATAGAGACCCATGTTTTCTTTCAGGAGGACAAATCCTATGAATTTTTGAAGAACTTTGAGACGCAAATGGAAGCCTGGTCTCCTTTTGCGGCCGGCAGAAATGGAATTTTTAGTAACCCAACCCTGGCTGCTATTGGCAAAAAGTATACTAAAAGCATTGCTCAGGTATGTTTAAGGTGGCATTACCAGAGAGGAATTATTGCAATCCCAAGATCTTCCCAAAAAGCACATATGATTGAAAATCTGGACATTTTCGATTTTGAGCTCAGTGCATCCGATATGCAGACTATAGCCAAATTGGATCTAAATACGACCCAATTTCCCGAGTGGGGATGATTGGCAAAAGGAACGTATTAGGCTTAGTATTCCAATCTGGATCTCAAGATGTCACCTTGAGCGTAGTCGACAGGTCATTATAGTATTCTTTCGGGGCCAAAGCTGCTGTTCAATTCAACATTGCAATAATCCCGCAAAAACCCTA
>CAJQNH010000195.1 GCA_905479615.1 uncultured Eudoraea sp. | reverse complement strand
TCATTAAGAAGGGATTTTTCTTTTGGGAAAAATGATAATTTTTTATTGTTCTTGGACCCATTTAATAACCAAACCACCGGATTTTCTTTTGGTGCCAACGCAGCCGGAGCTCAATGGGACGGCACTATGAATAACGGGAGTAGTGTTGATCTTAACTGGGATAGCAAATGGATATCTAAAGTAAAACAAGACAAGGATAAATGGGTAGTGGAAATGGCGATTCCATTTAAGTCAATACGGTATAAAAAAGATGTCAAAGAATGGGGGGTCAATTTTAGCAGGTTAGATTTAAAATCAAGTGAGAAATCAAGCTGGACACCTGTTCCAAGACAATTTTCAACATCCACCCTGGCCTATTCAGGTGTTTTAGTTTGGGATGAAGCACCACCACCTACAGGGGTGAATTTCTCTTTAATTCCTTATGTTTTAGGAAGTGTCAATGCTAATAATATAGATGGAAGCAATACAGATTATGAAACCAAAATAGGAGGTGATGTTAAATTTGCCTTGACTTCATCATTAAACCTTGATTTGACAATTAACCCTGATTTTTCACAAGTTGAAGTAGACCAGCAAATTGTTAATCTTGATCGCTTCGAATTATTTTATCCTGAAAAAAGACAGTTCTTTCTTGAAAATGCTGATTTGTTCGCCAGTTTTGGTTATTCCAATATCAGACCGTTTTTCTCAAGGAGAATTGGATTGGATGTGCCCATTCATGCCGGGGTAAGGGTAAGTGGTAATTTAAATGAAAACTGGCGTATGGGCCTGATGGATATGCAGACGGCCAGTGATGAAGAAACAGGTTTGCCAAGTCAGAATTTTGCAGCCCTAACGTTTCAGAGAAAAGTGTTCAGTCAATCTAGTATCGGGCTGATGTTTGTAAACAAGGAATCTACATCTTATCCCATAGATACAGAAGAGTACAGAGAGTTATACCCTAAGTTCAACCGAAATCTTGGACTGGAATATAACCTGGCCTCCTATAATAATTTATGGACCGGAAAAGCCTTTGTCTTTAAATCATTTTCGCCTGATGATGAAGGTAATGGATTTACACAGGCAGTCAATATTGAATATAAAACACAAAACTGGAACTTTGGTTTTAAGGAAGAATATGTGGCTGATGATTATAGGGCAGAAGTTGGTTTTGTACCTCGAACCGGTTATTTTAAATTAAATCCATTTGTTGGTTATTTATTCTATCCTGAAAAAAACAACACCCTGTTAAGTCATGGTCCTAAATGGACAAGTATCGGTTATTTTGATGAAGATTTTAAAAACACTGATTATCTCAATTTGCTTCAGTATTATTTAAATTTTAGAAACAGAAGTTCGTTTAAGCTGACATTAATAAACGAGTTTGTTGAATTACAAGATCCCTTTGATCCGACGGGCACGGGTAAACCAGAGCTTCCAGCAGGCTCAAAACACTATTGGAATGCATTGAGGATGAATTATAGCTCAAAGCCACAAAGCATGTTTACCTACACCATAGGAACCAGGGTAGGAGGTTACTATCAAGACGGGAATTGGTTTAGTGTCAATAATGAGTTGGGATACAGGTTTCAACCTTATGTCAGCCTTAGTTCTGTTATTAGTTATAACAATATTTCCATGCCAACACCCTGGAATACAACTGAATTTTGGCTACTCGGTGCTAAAGCGGATATTACTTTTACCAACAAATTATTTTTTGCTACGTTGTTCCAGTATAATGAACAAACCAAAAATTTTAATTTAAATTCCCGGTTTCAATGGCGATACCAGCCAGCCTCAGATCTATTTATCGTATATACCTATAATGATCAAATGCCACCTTTTGATGAAAGAACCCATTCTCTCACATTAAAATTAGTCTATTGGTTTAATAAATAAGAAGTGAGGAGCCAGGTTTATTGGGTTTTAAGCTAAAATACTCTCATGACCAGAATCCCTTACAAAAAGACAAGAGCTTTTTGTTTTATGTGACATTTCTTTAACAAATTCGAATTTGAGGTCTTCATCCATACCAAATATATTCAGATCAGCATTTGGTGCGTTATTGACAACTGTATAGAAATCGCCAAGATATACTTCGGTCATGGTTTGGGGTAAACGAGCCAGACTCGTTAAAGTTTTTAGAAATTCTTTCGCATTCTCCTCTTCATCCGGGTTATTGACCACGGTGATGAGCCTGATACGTGCGCCCCAGTTCATTTTGAGTTTATAAGCAACAAGAATTGAAAGATCAAGGTTTCCGATATCCCATCCTAAATTCCAGTTACCTCGCCTGTCACTTACCCATACATTAATGGTATTACGCTGCCCCAATAAGGCTGTAGGGTGAGACAAATACAACAAAACACCAATTTCTAACCGTATACACTCTTTCATAACCGGCCTGAGTTCCGTTTCATAATTATCGTGGTCCTGCAAATTCAAAAAGACAATATTGGGCCTGAAAAAGGCTCCTTGAAGGGCCTGGTTCCCATAATTGATACCCTTGGCAAATTCCTGGGTATGAATGACCGAAGAAGATGAAAACACTTCTTTCTGTCTAAATGCAGCAGAAATAGCTTCTAATTCTGAGGCCAAGGAGCTCGATGCTGAAAAAGGTTCTATTCCCAATAATTTGATTGAGCCTTTGGGTTTGGCAATATTTCTTAAAAACTCAAAGTTTCCTTTTAAACCACTAATATCTCTCACGGGAACCATCAAATTGGCCTTCCATGCTCTTTGCTGCATATTTTTCATGCCCCAGGTATGTTTGGCAGCCCATTCGGCAAAGGAAACAAATAAACCTGATCTAACATCCTCGAAGGGTGTTTCAAGGTTTTGTCGTTGGAGATACCAATACACCATTAAAACGATCATGATAGAGATCAAACTGATGGTAGGATTTATGATAAACATCGCAAATACAGACGAAAACAATCCGAACCA
>CAJQNH010000194.1 GCA_905479615.1 uncultured Eudoraea sp. | reverse complement strand
GTAAACCCAATTTCACGAGACCATTCCGTAACATCTCTTACCTTTTCAAAAGGTTGAATACGGTGAATTGCTTTTTGTACTGTTACGTTATAATCTTGCACACCATAACTCACTCTTCTAAACCCTAGGTCATATAGTACCTGTAAATGCGTCTTGGTTGTGTTATTGGGGTGCCCTTCAAAACTAAATTCATAGTTCTCGGCTCTTTCCGCAAACCTAAATATGCCATTAATTAATAATTTAAGGTGCTCAGGAGAAAAGAAAGTCGGGGTACCTCCTCCCAAATGTAATTCCTTAATTTTGGGTTTGGAATCAAAAAGTTCGCAATACAAGCTCCACTCCTTTAATAAGGTGTTTACATAAGGTTTTTCTACCTCATGCCTTTTTGTAATACGCTTATGACAACCGCAAAACGTGCACATTTGTTCACAAAATGGCAAATGAATATAAAGGCTAATACCCTCGGTGTCATTGCTCTCCATAAAACTTCTCTTTACAGTAGCTTTCCAGGCTTTACCGGAAAATGTATCCATATTCCAATAGGGAACTGTAGGGTAACTGGTATAACGCGGACCGGGAATATTGTATTTGCGAACTAAGTTGCACATCTAAAAAAGGGTTTTAACAAATCTATTAGATTTAATTTCAATATAATATGACATAAATCAGGTTTAATTTTTGGTAAAATCTTAATCGAGTTCACTATTTCGCGTATAAAAACTTATTTTTGCGGCCATAATAACCGAACTATGACACTTTTACTTATGGCAGCCGGAAGAGGCAGCCGATATGGAAAACTTAAACAATTTGACGGCCTGGGGCCCAAAGATGAATTTTTAATGGAATTCAGTATTTACGACGCTTTAGAAAATGGTTTTAATCATATCGTTGTAATTACTCAAAAGGATAATGTTGATTTTTTAAAGAATTACTTATCTCCAAAATTACCCAAGCATATAAAGATCGATGTCCTTTCTCAGGAGCTTACAGACCTTCCTGACGGAACTGGATTTAATGGAGAAAGGAGTAAGCCCTGGGGTACTGCGCATGCTGTTTGGACTGCCAGACAAGTCATTAAAAATCCCTTTGCAATTATAAATGCAGACGACTACTATGGAAAGGGAGCCTATAAAAATGCATCCCATTTCATCAAAACCAGAGAGAATAAAGATGCATATGGCCTGGTAGCTTATACCCTTGAAGATACCCTTTCAGAATATGGTTCCGTTTCCCGAGGAGTTTGCGAAAGGGATGGAAATAAATTGCATTCTGTAGTGGAACGTACAAAAATTGAAAAGGTCAACGGAGGGCTCACTGATACAGATTCAGGACTTCACTTTAGTGGCGAAGAATTGGTTAGTATGAATTTTTGGGTTTGTAATCCCTCTATTTTTGACCATATTGAACATGATCTGCGAATATTTCTGGAGAATGAGGAAAACATTGCCGGAGGCGAAGTATATATTCCTTTTGTTATTCAGAAAATGTTAGAACAAAATGAAGTAAGCGTTTCGGTAATACCTTCAGATAGCAAATGGTTTGGAATAACTTATGCCGATGATAAGGAAAAAGCCATGAAGGAATTGCAGGACATGACAGATAGTGCAGAATACAGAACGCCACTATGGCCTGTTGAATCTGCTTAGACCATATATCAATGGATAGCAATGGGCCCAACGCTGTTTTGCATTATTTTTCCATTGAGAGAAAGGACTATGAAATACAGCCTATAAGTCAGGGGTATATCAATGACACTTTCGCTCTCCTGCAAGATGGTGCACCATACTATATTTTGCAACGACTTAATGTACAGGTCTTTAGCAATATAGACCTGTTAATGCAGAACATCCATCATGCACTTCCATATTTAAATGACAAAAACTACTGCCAAATATCGCTGATAAGGACCATTGATGACAAGCCTTATTTGAAAATTAGTAACAGAGACTGCTGGCGCATGTTTACAATGGTTCCTGATAGTGTTGCTTTTAATACTACGCAGGATAAAGGAATCGCCTTAGAAGCAGGAAAAATTATTGGCAAATTCCACTCCCTGCTACAAGAGGCTCCTCTCGATATCTTCAAGGACACCATACCCGGATTTCACGATCTTTCATTTCGAGCCAAACAGTTTGAAGAAGCCTTAGGAAGTGCCACGCCAGAGAAATTAAAAGAGGCTGAAAAGGCGATTCTTTTTGCTAAAATGACCCTTGAAGAACTGCGTTTTTATGACCCCGGGAACTTACCCCTTAGAATTTGTCATAATGATACTAAACTAAATAATATTCTTTTTCATAAACAGGATAAAAGAGCGCTATGCCTTATAGATCTTGATACCGTAATGAAAGGATATTTTCATTATGATTTTGGTGATGCGGTGCGCACTATAGTCAATACCGTGAGCGAAGACGAAAAAGATCTTAGTAAAATAACATTTAACAAAGAGCTCTTTGAGGCTTTTATTGATGGCCTGAGCAAGAACTCAGATTTCCTGACCAAAGCAGAAATTATGCATTTGCCATTTGGCGTAAAATTAATGCCTTTTATACATGGTATCAGGGCATTAACAGATTATTTATTGGGAAATATCTACTATAAAGTGACTTATAAAACCCAGAATCTGGATAGGTGTCTTAGCCTGTTTGCCTTTACTGAAAAAGCTGCTGAGCATATGGATTACATGCAGGAAGTAATAATTAAGAAATTTTAAATCAAAGGATTACTTAAAGGCGTTATGGCCTGTAATATCCGCACCTGTAATTAGTAAGTGAATATCATGTGTGCCTTCATAAGTGATTACACTTTCCAGGTTCATCATATGACGCATGATACTATATTCTCCTGTTATTCCCATACCTCCCAGAACCTGCCTCGCTTCCCGGGCTATTTTGATAGCCATTTCAACATTGTTCCGTTTAGCCATAGAAATTTGTGCTGTAGTAGCTCTCCCTTCGTTTTTTAATTGTCCCAGGCGGAATGCCAGGAGTTGAGCCTTGGTAATTTCGGTAATCATCTCCGCTAATTTCTTTTGCTGCAATTGAGTTGCTGCGATGGGTTTTCCAAATTGGATTCGCTCCTTGGCATAACGAAGAGCCGTATCATAACAATCCATAGCGGCTCCGATAGCACCCCAGGCAATGCCGTATCGTGCAGAGTCCAGACAACCTAAAGGAGCTCCCAACCCATTTTTGCCAGGTAACAGGTTTTCTTTAGGAACTCTAACATTATCAAATATTAATTCGCCGGTTGCAGATGCCCTCAGGGACCATTTATTATGAGTTTCCGGAGTTGAAAAACCTTCCATTCCCCTTTCCACAATTAATCCGTGAATTCTACCGTTTTCATCTTTAGCCCAAACAACAGCGATATCTGCAAATGGGGAATTTGAGATCCAAAGCTTGGCTCCGTTTAATAAAAAATGATCTCCTTTATCTTTAAAATTAGTTACCATCCCACTGGGGTTAGATCCATGATCAGGTTCAGTAAGACCAAAACATCCCATATATTCTCCAGTAGCCAATTTAGGCAAGTATTTCATCCTTTGTTCTTCGGTTCCATATGCAAATATGGGGTACATTACCAAGGAAGATTGAACCGAAGCCGTAGAACGAACCCCACTGTCTCCACGTTCAATTTCTTGCATAATAAGTCCGTAACTAATTTGGTCCAGGCCGGCTCCGCCGTACTCCACAGGAATATAAGGTCCAAAGGCCCCAATTTCTGCAAGTCCGCCAATAATTTGTTGTGGAAATTCCGCTTTTTGAGCAAATTCCTCAATTATCGGAGTGACATCACGCTTTACCCACTGACGGGCGGCATCGCGCACTAATTTGTGTTCTTCACTTAAAAGCTCATCAAGATTATAGTAGTCTGGTGCTTCAAATAAGTCTGGCCTCATTCGTAAAATTTTTGTCAAAGGTAGTTAAAGGAATATAACAAACCAATGAAGAGAAAGGAGATTTTATAACAGCATATAGCTTTGAAATGAAGATTTATGAATTAATAAATTCTGCCAAAAGCCGGTGAAAATGATGCACCCCTTTTTCACGTGATGGTGAAAATCTTCCTGCCTTATAAAAACGGGAGCGTATACCCTTCTGAACTCCTTCAACCACAGCTTCATCTTCTATTTCTACCTTATCTAATTGCGAACCAGCCCCTTTATCCAATTTGGAAGCATCATAAACATAACTGTAAAAGGATACTTTGGTTTTATTCATTTCAAGGGGTTGGATCAAATTTACGGAAACACCCCAGGGATAAAAATTGAACATCATATTCGGAAACACCCAATAATAATATGCTGCTATTTTCTTTCCATAATCCGGATGATTTTCAGGAAGATCAAAGACCTCCTCGGTACCTTCAGCGTAGCCAATCTGTAAATTCATATGGTCATACAGAAATGTATCATAGTTACCGTAATCTAAAACTGCATTCAGGTCCTCATGGACAAATGGGATATGAAAACCTTCCAAATAATTATCACAGTAAAGCGCCCAATTCGCATCAATAAAATAGTCATTGCCTCGCTTTTCATCCAGAACGAACTCCTGTAATGGTAAAAATCCCACTCTTTCATTCATGGCATCCAGTACTTTTTGTAGTTCAAATGCAGGATTGAGTCCTACAAATAAAAAAGGCCCCCAATGTCGCAATGGAAATTTATTGAGGTTGTCACATGGCCTTGGAAAATTCTCAACGTCTTCAAATTCTGGCATATGCTCCATTTTTCCATGCAGATCGAAGCTTCTCCCATGGTAACCGCATATCAGTTTTTTAGCAGTCTTTGTACTGTCCACAACTAAATTCCCGCGATGCGTACACACGTTTGTAAGACAGGAAATCCTGTCTTCCTTATCCCGGGTTAAAAGCATGGGTTCAGTTAAAAAGTTATCAAGCAAAATAAATGGATACGCATTCTGTCTGGAATCCACCAAACCCTCATGTCCAATCCATTGCCAGGACCTGTAAAAAATGCGTTCCCTAACTGCCTCAAAAAAAACAGGATTTCGATAAAAAGAAGCAGGTAAAGTTTCTGCCTTAGTTATATCCGGGTCTATTTTAAATTTTTCCGTCACGAGTAATTTAATTTGTACATTTAAAAATATATAATTCTTTTCAGAACCAGCCAAAACCAATGAACCAAAGCAAGAATAAAAAAAAACTTGGGCTATGGATGAGTACGTCCCTGGTAATTGGAAATATGATTGGTGCAGGTGTTTTTCTAATGCCTGCAGCTCTTGCAGCCTATGGAGGAATCAGTATTGTTGGATGGCTGGCTTCTTCAATGGGTACTCTTGTTCTGGCATTGGTTTTCAGTAAGTTAAGTAAATTGTTCCTCAATAAAAGTGGAGGACCCTATGCTTATACAAGAGAAGGGTTCGGGGACTTTGCCGGATTTTTGGTAGCCTGGGGATATTGGATTTCCATTTGGGTTGGTATGGCAGTAATGGCCATTGCCTTTGTAAGTGCTTTAACAGTGTTGTTTCCGATGTTAGAGGAAAATTCGATCGCTTCGGTCCTGACCGGCCTGGGTGCTATTTGGTTGCTAACCTGGGTAAACTCCAGAGGCGTCAGGGAATCAGGAAAAATACAAGTTGTAACGACCTTGCTTAAACTAACCCCTTTACTAATGATTATTGTTGGGGGCTTTTTCTTTTTTAATATTGACAACTTTATACCTTTAAATGTAAGTGATTCATCAAGTTTTGAAGCCATAGCTATAACTTCAACTATGACCCTCTATGCTTTTTTGGGGTTTGAGAGTGCAACTATTCCTGCAGATAACGTTAAAAACCCCGGGAAAACGATACCGAGGGCTACCATGTTGGGAACAATTATAACCACTTTGGTTTATATATTGGGAACAATGGCGGTCATGGGGATGGTTCCACTTCAGGAACTTGCGGTATCGCCAGCACCATTCGCCGATGCCATGGGGATTATGACCGGGGAATTAGGACGTGAGCTGGTTGCTGGTGGTGCAGCAATTGCTGCTTTTGGAGCACTTAACGGATGGATCCTAATTGTGGGTCAATTACCAAGGGCGACCGCAAGGGATAAACTCTTTCCGGGAATTTTTAAAAAGGAAAACAAACGAGGTGTCCCTGTTTATGGAATGCTGATCGGCAGTGCCCTGGCCTCAGGGGTAATGCTAATGAATTATGCCGAAGGCCTGGTAGAGCAATTCAGGTTTCTAATTTTACTTGGCACCTTGACGGCCTTAGTTCCGTATCTCTTTACTGCGGCTGCCTATGTTAGTATCCTTTTAGAGAAAAAGCTGCCATCACAACCATGGTTGGGAATATATGGTATGGGTAGTTTGGCTTTTTCTTACTCTCTTTGGGCCATTTTCGGGGCAGGTGAAAAGGCTGTGTTTTGGGGATTTATTTTATTAATGGTTGGAATACCCTTTTATGTATTTGTGAAATGGAGAAATAAAGATTCCACTTAATAATAATTCAATGCAATATACCTGTCAATCTGAGTACAAGAAATTGGAATCCGTTTTCATCAAAACCGCTGAGGAAGCTTTTATTAATGAAGAGAAGCTAAAAAAAGAATGGCTTGCACTTAATTACCTTTCCAAACCGGATCTGAACGGTGCAAAAGAGGAGTATAAAACCTTTAAAAATTTGCTTGCCAAAGAAGTGCCTCACATAAGTTGCTTCCCTAAGTCTGAATCGGTTGCTATAGATTCTATCTACTGCAGAGATGCCAGCATAGCCACAGATTATGGAATGATTATTTGCAATATGGGCAAGCAAGCAAGGGCTTTGGAACCTAACGCACAAATGAAATACTTTGAAGCTAATAATATTCCAATTCTGGGAACCATAAATACCCCGGGCACTCTTGAGGGAGGTGATGTGGCCTGGTTAGACAAAAATACTTTGGCAGTTGGGCATACTTATCGTACTAATTCATCTGGAATTAGACAGCTAAAAGAACTGCTGGCCCCATATAAGATTGAAGTGGTGGTGGCAGAACTTCCCCATTATAAAGGTGCTTCAGATGTATTTCATTTAATGTCTATATTAAGTCCGGTAGATAAAGATCTGGCAGTCGTATATTCCCCGCTGATGCCTATTTCATTTAGAAATGAATTGCTGCACCGTGGATTTAGTTTTGTTGAGGTACCGGAACATGAATTTGAATCTATGGGCTGCAATGTGCTGGCCATTGCACCCAGGCAATGCATAATGGTAGCCGGTAATCCTCATACCGAAAATGCTTTACGCGCGGCGGGATGTACTGTTTTTACTTATAAGGGCGAGGAAATTAGTTATAAAGGTGGAGGTGGCCCTACATGCCTTACCCGGCCAATCCACAGAATGGATTAAACCTCACATCTTCAGATAGAAATCTTTTGTCAGATTTATATAATCTTCGGTATACTCGTGTCTTGACTTTTCGATAATCAGTTCATTTGTCAAAACCTCGTCATTTTTAAAATGGAATTCTATTAGGCTTCTCTTAACTTCAGAATCCGGATGGCCTTTTACTCTCAGTAAACGAGCAGGATAAAGTCCAAATTTCAGGGCCTCCTGCACTACCCTCTTTTCTTCTTTACTAGGAATTACAATTGCAAAACTTCCATTCTCAGAGAGCAACTCAGACACCCCTTTTAAAAGCAGGTTAAAAGGAAGGGAACTATTCTGCCTGGCCAGGTCTCTTGGTCTATCACCACTGGAAACTTCTTCAGAATAAAAAGGGGGGTTAGAAATTATCAGATCATATTTATCATCTACTTCATCAAGGAATTCATCAAGAGAGGCATGGTAACAAAAAAGCCTGTCTGCCCAGGGTGAAGCTTCGAAGTTCTCTACGCATTGTTCAAAAGCACCCTCATCTATTTCAATGGCATCTATGGTGTCTGCATAACATCTTTGAGCCAGCATTAACCCAATGATTCCGGTACCTGCACCAATATCCAAAATTGAATCGGGTGAATTAGAGGTATTCGTCCAGGCGCCCAATAAAACACCATCTGTGCCTATCTTCATGGCGCATCGATCCTGATAGATGGAGAATTGTTTAAATTTAAATGGTTTTCTCATTCAATTGCCCCTGCTGGCCTGTTTTCAGTTCCGTTCATTTCCTTCAATGAATCCCCTAATTTTTTTCGCATTGTATCTGCCAGCTGTTTTATTTTTTCTACAACCTCAGGGTTTTCACCAGCTACATTTGAGGTTTCGCCTAAGTCCCTGGAAAGATCATAAAGTTCAATTTCTTTTAAATCTATATGCACATAATTGCCGGGAAGACCATCATTGCCGGGCTGCTGACCTTCCATAGTTCTATAATTGTGTGGAAAATAAAGTTTCCATTTACCATACCTGACACCGTGAAGTTCGTTCACCCTGTAATAAAAATAATAAGCCTCCTGCGGACTTTCTTTACTATCCCCATTAAGTAATTTCCAAACACTTTTACCGTCAATTACAGTTTCTGGCAATTCTGAACCTGTTATTTCGGCCAGCGTAGGTAAGATATCTATTGCCATTACAGGGGTATCAATATTCCGACCTCCTTTTAATCCATTGGGATATCTTATTATAAATGGCTCTCTATGACCGCCTTCCCATGCCGTGCCCTTGCCTTCACGAAATGGCAAAGCACTACCCGCATGATTCCCATAGGATAACCAGGGACCATTATCCGAAGTAAAAATTACAATGGTATTTTCATCCAGATTATTGGCTTTTAAAGCATTCAAAATCTGCCCTACAGACCAATCGATCTCCATAATGACGTCGCCATATAATCCCCTGCCCGACTTCCCTTTAAACTTATCCGAGACAAACAAGGGCACATGGGGCTGAGGGTGGGGTACATAAAGAAAGAATGGACGATCCTTATTCCTGTTTATAAAGTCTACGCTACGCTCTGTAATTAGCGTGGTTAATTGAGACTGGTTGGTTAAGGTGTCTACAACGGTTTCATTCTCATATAATGGCAAAGGCCCAAAATCAAAAACTGGTCCTTGCTGCGGATGAAAGGGCCACATATCGTTAGAATACGGAATTCCAAAATACTCATCAAAACCTTGTTTGGTTGGTAAAAAATCCGGATGATCCCCTAAATGCCATTTCCCAAAAATGCCGGTAGCATATCCGTTTGCTTTAAGCATTTCGGCGATAGTGGTTTCAGAAGGATGCAGTCCAATTTTGCTGTCCGGCATAAAGGCATTATGAATCCCTATACGATTAGGATAACAGCCGGTCAATAGCCCTGCCCTTGATGCTGAACAAACCGCCTGGGCAGCATAAAAACTGCTTAATTTTATGCCCTCGCCGGCCATCTGATCAAGGTGTGGCGTTGGGATGTCATTTGCCCCGAATACCCCGACGTCCTGATAACCCTGATCATCTGTAAAAATCAGGACAATATTCGGAGGTTTCTTTTCTCCGGATACTGCTTCTTCTGCTTTATGTTTACACCCTGCTGTAAAAAGGATCAGGATACTCAAAGAAAGGCTACGGAGCATAAATAAGGTGATTTTTCAAAATTTTGTTTTGTAAGGTTTTATTAAATACTTGTAAGTTGGGCTGAATATAATTAATTTTCCTTCATCAGCTAAAGTATTCGGAGCTGGTTATAAATCTAGTGTATGATAACCAAAATATCCAGGGATTTAAAAATCCCGACCCAAAAATGTTTTTCCCTGTTTTTCCTTATTATTCTTATAATCGCCGGCTGCAAAACCAAAAATGAAGGACCACACCCTGTTGAAATGGTGATTAGTTCCATGTCGGACACCTTACCTGTTTTGAGCATTCCTGAGGATGAAGATCCGGAAAGTGAAAACTGGAAAGGCGTTGACCTGGACCCAAAAACCCCTGTACTTCCTTTATATCCTGATGAAGAAGCCAGTCACTTTCTATTACCTCCAGGGTATAAGATAGAACCTATACTGACAGAACCACAGATTGAACAGCCAGGTGCTATTTCGTTTGATGGAAACGGACGAATGTACGTTTTGGAATTACGAACATATATGTTAAACGCTGATTCAGACGGAACCCTGGAACCGGTTAGTAGAATTTCTCGTTGGGAGGATACGGACAAGGACGGAAAATACGAAACCGGGGGTGTTTTTATAGACAGCTTAATCTTTCCCAGGTTTGTACTCCCCTATGGAAAAGACGCTGTTTTAACCATGAATTCAGATGAAGATAATGTATACAAATACTCGGATACCGATGGGGATGGGAAAGCAGACAAAAAGGAATTTTTTACCAACAAATATGGGCGCTCCGGTAATGTGGAACATCAACAGGCCTTTATGTACCGGGGCATGGATAATTGGCTTTACAGTACAGTAAATGCTTTCAGGGTAAAGGAAACTCCGGGTGGAGTAATTCGCGAGAAAACAGGTTATAACCGTGCCCAATGGGGTATTACCCATGATGACGACGGGAAGCTTTGGTTTCAGGGTGGGGCAAGTGGTGTACCTTCCTATTTTCAATTCCCTATTCATTATGGCACTTTTAAGGTTGAAAATCAATTTGCCGAAGGTTTTGAAGTCCCTTGGGGCGCACCGGTAAAAATTGCTGATATGCAAGGTGGTATGGATGAGATTCGCCAGCCCGACGGCTCTTTGAATAGAGTGACCGGGTCTGCAGGCAACGACATTTACCGGGGTGACCGATTACCCAAGGAATTGTACGGACAATTGTTTTACGGGGAGCCGGTGGCACGAATAGTGCGCCAGATAAACCCGGTTGTAACGGAAGGTCTTACTAAACTGCATAATGTCTATCAGAATGAAAAATCTGAATTCCTTCGTAGTACAGACCCCTTATTCAGGCCGGTAGATATGGCAACAGCACCGGATGGTACTATGTATGTGGTAGATATGTATCACGGCATCATACAGGAGGGACAATGGGCACAAAAAGGAACATATCTGCGCACGAAAATTGAACAATACCAATTAGATAAAGTCATTGGCTTAGGTCGTATATGGCGAATTTCCCATGAAGATAACTCCCGTGATAAAACTATACCCAGAATGTTTGAAGAAAGCCCTTCAGAACTTGTAAAACATCTGGAACACCCCAATGGCTGGTGGCGTGACAAGGCACAACAATTGATTGTTATGTCGCAAGATAGGAGTGTCGTACCGGAGCTTGAACAAATGGTACGGGAAAGCAAAAAGCCTTTGGCACGTATTCATGCATTGTGGAGTTTGGAAGGATTGGGTGCATTAGATAGAATGTTGGTACGTCAATTGTTTAAAGACGAAAATCCGCGACTGAGAATACAGGCACTTCGTGTAAGTGAAACTTTATATAAAGGAGGTGACAAAGAACTGGCTAAAGACTACAGACTATTATTGAAGGACACGAATGTAGACGTTGCCATTCAGGCTATGCTAACAGCCAACATAACAAAGATCCCCACTTTAGACGACGAGATTACGGCTTTAATGGCATCTAATAACGCCAGAGGAATACAAGTGTTGGGTGAACAGATTTTGAATCCGGTTGAGCTAAAAGGGTGGATGATAGATACAGGTCCCGAATTGACAGCCACACAACAGGTACAAATGGAAAGGGGGGGCGTCATTTTTAATGAACTATGCGTACAGTGCCACGGTCTAGATGGCACGGGCACCTCTTTAGGCAACGGAACCATTATGGCACCTCCCCTGACAGGGTCTCCCAGGGTTCAGTCGCATCCGGAATATGTTATAAAAACGCTTCTGCATGGGTTGAAAGGGCCTTTAGACGGACAGACTTATCCAGGAGGTCTGATGGTGGGAATGGGCGATCAGTCAGATGATTGGATTGCCGATATTGCCAGCTACATCCGTGTAAATTTGACTAATGAAGCTTCAATTGTTACACCGGAACAGGTGGCTGAGGTACGTTTAGAAAGCAAGGCACAAAAAGGGCCATACCTTTTCGAGGAATTATTAGTGTCTGTACCTCAAATCCTGGTTCCAACCGATCTTTGGAAGATAAGCGCCAGTCATACAAAACCTTCTCGGATTGGGGGTACGGCTTCCCCGTCGAGTGCTTTTAATTTTGAAGGATGGACTACAGGCGAAAGACAAAGCAAAGGCATGTGGTATCAGATTGAATTCCCGGATGTTAACACCATTACTGAAATACATTTTAATTCTCCTCCCAAAAGACGGGGAAATTACAGGGATCGTATACCTCCTTATCAGAGCTATCCCAGATCCTACGAAGTACAGGTTTCTATGGATGGGGCCCAATGGAACACTATTGATGCCGGGAAATGCGATTCCCCGGATACCATACTATCTTTTACCCCAAGCAAAACCAAATTCCTGCGTATTGTATTAACTGATAATTTAGGGGAAGAAGGAGAAATTCCCTGGTCAATGAGACAACTAAAAATATTTGGTATATTTCATAACAAAAAGTTGATAAACTAAAATAACGCTTAACGAACAACCTAATGGAAAATAAAAAAAACAATTATAGCAGAAGAAGATTTCTTGGTACTACTGCGACTTTTGCAGCCGGTGCTGCCATATCGGGTCCCTCCCTTTTTGCAGCTCCGTCAATACTTAAAAACAGCTCCCAGCCAAATTCAATAATAAACGGGGTGCAGATTGGTGTAATCACTTACTCTTTCAGGAGCATGCCCGATCAAAGTGCCGAGGCCACCTTAAAGTATATTTTGGATTGCGGCATCAGTGCCATTGAACTTATGGGAGATCCTGCCGAGTCCTTTGCAGGCAAACCCGAAAACCCGGTTAACCGTCGTGCCTATTACTCTTTAATGAGATCTAAACGCAGAGGAGAAGTCCTTAGTGATGCGCAGCAAAAAGAGTTGGCAGAAATGCAGGGAAAAACGGCAGCTTACAACAAGGAAGTTGCGCAATGGCGTTCAGTAGTATCCATGGATAAATTTGAAGAACTCAGGAAGATGTATAATGATGCCGGGGTTACCATCTATGCATTTAAGCCACGGGCCTTTGGAAAAGACAATACTGACGCAGAAATTAATTGGGGAATGCGGGCAGCAAAAACTTTAGGTGCCAGTCATGTAACCCTGGAGCACCCGGATGATGATGTGCATACCCAAAAACTTGGAGATATGGCAAAAAAACACGGTATTTTTGTAGCCTACCATGGTCATGAACAACAAACCCCCACTTTTTGGGATACGGCATTAAAACAATCAAAGAACAATGCATTGAATCTGGATCTGGGCCATTATGTAGCTGCCGGAAATAATGCCCCGCTTGAAATTATAAAGAGCAAACATAAGCGCATAATGAGCATGCATACCAAAGATCGACAAACACCGGAGCATGGAAAAGGGAATCTTCCCTGGGGAACCGGAGATACGCCTATAACAGAGGCCTTGCAATTAATCAGGGATAACAAATATAAATTTCCCGTAACCATAGAACTGGAATACGATATCCCAGATGGTTCAAACGCCATAGAGGAGGTTAAAAAGTGTCT
>CAJQNH010000193.1 GCA_905479615.1 uncultured Eudoraea sp. | reverse complement strand
AGTTCTGCCTATTATCTAAATAAATCAGGTCATCACGTGACCGTTATAGACAAATCCGACATCACTGCCGGAGCTTCATTTGTAAACGCAGGCTATATTACCCCTAGCCATATTATTCCGCTGGCTTCACCGGGCATGATTGTAAAGGGTATTAAATGGATGTTTAATTCGGAAAGTCCGTTTTATATGAAACCCAGATGGGACCCCGATTTTTTCAGATGGTCCTGGTATTTTCACAAGTCCTCCACTCAAACTAAAGTGGCAAAGGCCATTCCGGTGATCAAGGATATTAATATTTTAAGCCGTGGCTTGTTTGAAGACATCTATGCATCTGGTGATCTAGGTGAATTTCAACTGGAACGAAAAGGTCTGTTAATGCTTTACAAAACAGACAAAGCAGGGGAAGACGAATTAGAAGTGGCACAGAAAGCCAGTTTTCTCGGCCTTGAAGTAAAAAATTTGGACCTGGCCCAATTAAAGAAACTGGAACCGAATGTGAAATTAGATGTAAAAGGAGCTATTCATTATGAATGCGACGGCCATACCACACCGACTGAATTTATGCCCAAGATGGTAAAATATCTCAGGGAAGCCGGGGTAGATCTAAAGACCAATGAAGAAGTTCAGGAGATTTCAACTTCCGGCAGCAAAATCACAGAAATAAGGACCTCCAAGGCATCATACAATGCCGACGAGGTAGTTTTGGCAGCCGGCTCCTGGAGTGGTAAAATTTCCAAACAAATGAAGGTTAAACTAGCGCTTCAGGCAGGAAAAGGATATTCAATTAATGTAAAAAAAACAACAGGGATAAGCATTCCGGCTGTACTTATGGAAGCCAAAGCTGCAGTGACACCTATGCAGGGATTTACACGTTTTGCCGGAACTATGGAATTCTCGGGTATAAATGATACCATTAGAAAAGAGCGGGTTGAGGCCATTGCCAGGGCTGCAAAAAGTTATTACCCGGAAATTGAAATAAGTATGGAAGACAAGGCAAATGCCAAAAGCGGGCTTCGGCCGGTAAGTCCGGACGGCCTGCCGTATATTGGCAGGAGTAAAGCCTATGGCAACCTTATTTATGCCACCGGGCACGCCATGATGGGCTGGAGTCTTGGTCCGGCCACAGGGAAACTCGTTTCAGAAATCATTGACAATAAAAAAACCACAATGCATATTGCACCATTCAACCCCGATAGAAAATTTTAAGATTAAAAGCAAACGTTCATAATTCAAAAATAATGGCTGATATGGTTTTCGATAAAGTGATTGTAGATTCTCCCGGGAGGATCAATATCATTGGGGAACATACCGACTATAACCTGGGATATGTATTACCCACCGCCATAGACAAGAGAATTCGCTTTACACTTGAGAGAAATAATACAGATACCCAATGTGAAATTAGAAGTAAGGGATATGAAAAAGCACTTGTTGTAGATCTTAAACATATTGCCCCGAGCAACATTCAATGGGAAAATTACATCCTGGGAGTGTTGTATGAAATTTATATAAGAAGTAAAGCACTAAAAGGGTTTCAATGCACTATAGAAAGTGATCTGCCGGTTGGTTCAGGGGTCAGTTCGTCAGCAGCCCTGGAATGCGGTCTGGCCTTTGGGCTCAATGAACTTTTTGATCTTGGATTGTCTAAACATGAGATCGTGGCGCTATCGCGGGATGCAGAACACAATTATGTAGGCACCAAGTGTGGCATAATGGACCAGTTTGCTTCAGTAATGAGTAAAAAAGATCATGTGATCTTACTGGATTGCAAAAGTATGGAGCATACCTATGTGCCATTTGCCATAGCCCCCTACAAACTTGTTTTATTAAACAGCAATGTTTCTCACAGCCTGGCCAGTAGTGAGTACAACACCAGAAGAAAAGAGTGCGAAGAAGGAGTAGCCATCCTGCAAAAACAATACTCCTATGTAGTATCGCTAAGGGATGCCAATCTCAAGATGATCGAGACTTGTAAAACGGCTTTGAGTTCGAAAGTGGTGGATAGATGTACATATGTGGTGGAAGAAAACAACAGGGTTTTGGATGCTGTAGAAGCTTTAAAAAAGAACGATTTAAAAACCCTTGGAGCTTTGATGTACCAAACACACGAGGGCCTGCGAACTTTATATGAAGTAAGTTGCCGGGAATTAGACTTCTTAGTGGATTTTTCAAAAAATATAGTGGAGGTATTAGGCGCCCGGGTGATGGGCGGTGGCTTTGGCGGATGCACCATCAACTTGGTTCATGAAGATGCAGCAGATGCATTTATTAAATCGGTATCTGAAGCGTATGAAAAGGAATTTAATATTAAACTGACTTCTTTTGAGGGGCATCCCAGTGCCGGAACTACCCTCCTATAACTTCGGGCTAAAATAGTGACACTTTTTTTTGTACTTTAAAAGTGTAAAAAATAGTACTATGAAAGCACCTAAACACAATCGTCGGGAATTTGTAAAAAAAAGTAGCCTGGGCCTTATGGGGTTAACCCTTTTACCCTCGCTGGCAGGGAAAGTAGCGGCTAGTGACCGGCTTCGTGTGGCTCATATTGGGGTTGGTGGCATGGGAAATAACCATATAAAATGGTTCGCCGGTTTAGATGAAGTAGAGGTGGTTGCCCTTTGCGATGTAGATGAATTGCATCTGGCCGATAGCTTAAAGACTTTGGAGAGTCTTCAACCGGGATCTAAAGTCAGCGGGTATAAAGATTTTCGGAGAATTTTGGATCGAAAGGATATTGACGCCATAACATGCGCTACTCCGGATCATTGGCACAGCCAAATTGCATCACTCGCCTTCCAGGCAGGGAAAGATGTCTATGGCGAAAAACCACTTTCATACGACGTAAAAGAAGGACAATTATTACTTAAAAACCAACAGAAATACAACCGTATTTTTCAATTAGGAACACAGATTCATGCCACAGACAATTACCACAGAGTAGTTGAATTGATCCGGGCCGGGGTCATTGGAAAAGTCCATACCGTAAGGCTGTGGAAAACTGGTGGGCTTCCGGATTTGACCGAGACTGTAATAAAACCTATTCCCAAAACCCTGGATTGGGATATGTGGCTGGGGCCAGCACCTTATGTAGATTATATTCCTGCAAAATGCCATTTTACTTATAGGTATTTTATGGATTATTCCGGTGGTGTATTTGCCGATTTCTGGTGCCATATTGCCGATGTGGTCTACTGGGCAATTCGGCCCAAAGGCCTGAAGAGTATCTCAGCCAGAGGGGAAGAAGCCGACGGGATAGCCAATACACCAAAATGGATAGATGTGGATTATGAATTTCAGGATTTGAAACTGTTCTGGACTTCCACCCCACCCGATGTGCCCGGTGCAGCAGACAGAGGTATTGGCGCTTATTTTGAAGGCGAAAAGGGCACACTTATTTGCGATTATGAAACCCGGGAGATTACCATTAACGGGGAGACCGTTACCGATATTCCTGAAATCCCAAAAACCCTGCAGCGCTCTCCCGGTCACCAGCAGAATTTTGTAGATGCCGTGAAATCACGCAACCCTTCGGAGTCTAACCTGGCCTATGCCAGAGAGATGACCCTGCCAATGCATTTAGGGTTAATATCCTGGCAGCTGAACAGAAAACTGGCATGGAATGCTGAAAAAGAAAAATTTATTGGGGATAAGGAAGCTAATGCACTGCTCTCCAGAAAGCCCAGGAAAAAATGGGATTTAACGTAACTAAAAAACCAACCATGAAAAACCTTTTCAGATTTCTATTTGGTATGGTCTTAATTTTATCATTAACTAGCTGCACCACAGTTCCGGAACCGGGCTCAAAAAAACATATCACTTCGGTTACTAATCAGATAGATGATAATAGCCTTCTGGCTGCCGATGAAAGCCCCGGAAATTGGCTCAGTTATGGGAAAAACTATAAAGAAGACAGGTTTAGTCCGTTAACCCAGATCACCAAATCCAATATAGATAGTTTAGGATTGGCGTGGAGCATAAATCTGGGAACCAAACGGGGTATAGAAGCAACGCCAATTGTGGTAGATGGTATTATGTATGTTTCGGGACCCTGGAGCATAGTTTATGCCATAGATGCCAGAAAGGGTGAACTTATTTGGACCTATGATCCTAAAGTTCCCAAAGGGCATGGCGAAAAGGCTTGTTGTGATGTGGTGAACAGAGGGGTCGCCATCTATAAAGGTTTGGTTTATGTAGCCTCTCTTGATGGTCGCTTAATTGCTGTAAACGCAACCACAGGTGAACAATCCTGGGAGGTACTCACCGTTGATCAGAGTAGAGGATACACCATAACAGGGGCGCCAAGAGTAATTGACGGTAAAGTAATCATAGGAAATGGAGGGGCTGAATATGGAGTAAGAGGCTACATTTCTGCCTACGATGCCCTAAGCGGTGAGCAGCTATGGCGGTTTTATACCGTACCTGGTAATCCTGCAGATGGATTTGAGTCTAAAGCCATGGAAGAAGCTGCCAAAACCTGGACCGGAGAATGGTGGAAATTTGGTGGTGGTGGTACGGCCTGGGACGCTATGGCTTATGATCCGGATTTAAAGCTTTTGTACATTGGCGTAGGTAATGGTTCTCCATGGAATAGGGATATCAGAAGTCCGGGAGGAGGTGACAACTTATATTTATCATCCATTGTAGCTTTAAACCCGGATGATGGAACATATCAATGGCATTATCAGACTACCCCCGGAGACACCTGGGATTATACCGCAACCCAACATATTATTTTAACTGATCTCGATATAGAGGGTACAAGCCGGAAAGTACTGATGCAGGCTCCTAAAAACGGATTTTTTTATGTGATAGACCGTACTAACGGGGAATTTATTTCTGCTGAACCCTATGTTTATACGAATTGGGCAAAGAGCATCGATAAAGAAACTGGCCGGCCAATAGAAAGCAGTTTTAGCAGGTATCCAAATATGAATTCAGAAATATCGCCATCGGCCTTAGGCGGACATAACTGGCAACCTATGGCTTTTAATCCTGTTACCGGATTAGTTTATATTCCCGCACGTGAAAATGGCATGTTTTACGGGCAACCTGCCAACTGGAAACATGAAGAGGACGGAAGAAGCTGGAACACGGGTTCAGATTTTGACCCGGAAAAAAAAGTCCATGAAGACCTGCTGGCCAGGAGAGGTTTTGGCAAACTGATAGCCTGGGACCCTATAGAGCAAAAAGAAGTCTGGAATGTAAAACAACTCACCCCATGGAATGCAGGGGTTCTTACTACGAGAAATTTTGTGTTTCAGGGCACATCAGAAGGCGACTTTGTAGCTTACGATGCTGCTACAGGTGAAAAGATTTGGTCCTATCCATTAGCAACCGGAATTATTGCACCCCCTATTACCTATGAAATAGATAATGTACAATATATCACCATCCCTGTGGGTTGGGGTGGCGTAATGGGGCTATGGACCAAGTTTACAGAACAGATAAATCCCGGTACCATTTATACCTTTGCCCTGGGCAGGAATGAACCCATGCCCGTTTTTGAAAAAAAGCCAGCTCAGCAACTGGTGGATCTTGATTTTGAAGCCACCACAGCTCAAATAGACCATGGCCAAAAATTGTACCTCAAGTATTGTACCCGCTGCCATGGAGGTGGTAGTCGTCCCGCGGGTGGCGGAAGCATTCCTAACTTAGCTTATTCCCAACCCGAAACCTTAAACATGATAACACAGATTGCCGGGGAAGGTATTTTTCTTGAAAAAGGAATGCCCAATTTTGGTGACCGCTTATCTAAAGAAGACATTGGTGATATTAAAAATTACATTTTGAATGATGCCAAAGAAAGGAGAGAAGCACAAACAAATAGCAATAATGAACCAGCTTCCTCGCTACATTAGTTTATAAAAATAATAGTATGGAAACCGAAAAACTACCAGCATTACCTTTTGATGAATGGACAGAAACCAGGATAACCGTTCATTTACTACTCCAAATATTGGGAAAGACAAGATTGAAATCAACCACCAGAAAAAACCATTGGTGGTACATTACAATCTATGTTACCCCAAGAGGCTTTGGGACCTATAGCATCCCCATAAATGACGGGTTGGACAGCATTGAAATAGAGTTTAATATAAAAAGAAAAGCGGTCATCATCTCCCAAAGTTCAGCGGAGGAAATTGTGTTGTCCCTTGCAGATAATCCTACCATAGCAGATTTTTACACACGGTTTATGGCCAAAATAAATGGCATTGGTGTATTTCCAAAATTTATTGACAGTCCATTTGATGTCGGTATCGATAAAAGCTTCAACGAGATTACAGAGTACCACCATTACGACTGGAAGTATATTAATACCTTCTGGAAACTCATGTTGTGGAATAACAACGTTTTTCAGGAATTTAGCGGTCGTTTTTACGGAAAAACCTGTCCCGTTCACATCTACTGGCATCACCTCGATTTAGTGGTTACCAGATTCTCCGGTAAAAAACTTCCTCCTATGGATAAATCTGCGAGGATTTTGGAAAAAGAAACCTATTCCCATGAACAAATTAGCTTTGGGTTTTGGGTAGGCGACAATAATGTACCAGAACCAATGTATTACTCCTATACCTACCCTTCCCCAGATGGGATAAATGAGGAACCCCTTCAGCCGAAAGGGGCATTCTGGCAGGATAGCAATGGTAGCCCTATGGCCTTGTTGCGATACGAAGATGTTAAGAATTCAACGAACCCGCGAAAAGCTGTACTCGATTTCCTGGAAAGCACCTACCAGGCAGGTGCAAAAAGGGCAAAATGGAATATCGATGAACTCACTGTACCTGATTTAGATCAACTTTAAACAGAGAACAATATATTGTTATCACTTGTAGCGGGGGTAAGATGGGTACTCCATATAATGATGCTCTCGTTGCTTTTGACCCTGGAATAAAGGAATTAAAATACTTAAAAACCACTATGGATCGAAGAAAATTTATAAAGAATACCGCAGCTTATGGTGCTGTACTTTCCGTACCCTTCCCTTTTTCGAATACACTTTTTGCCGCTAATCTTTCTTCGGATCTGACCGATCTCAGCGCATCAGACCTTTCGGTCGCAATTAGAACAAAACAGGCCAGTTGTGTAGAGGTGATGCAGGCCTATCTGCATCACATCCACCGCTACAATCCGGTGTATAATGCCATTGTGAGTATGGTTAATGACGATGAGTTATTAGGACTAGCGCGCCAGGCAGATCAGGCCTTAGCCAGAAATAAATATTGGGGATGGATGCACGGCATGCCCCATGCAATTAAGGATTTGGCTCCGGTGGCTGGATTGCCTTACACAAGTGGATCGCCTATGTTTGCTACGCGCATAGCTGAAGAAGACAGTGCTTTGGTGGAAAAAATTCGAAACCAAGGCGCCATCTTTATTGGCAAAACAAATACTCCTGAATTTGGCTTGGGTTCCCAATGCTACAATCCTGTATTCGGGACCACCGGAAGTGCCTGCAACCCAGCACTAACATCCGGCGGGAGCAGTGGTGGAGCAGCATGCGGTCTGGGAACTCACATGCTTCCCGTTGCCGATGGTGGCGATATGATGGGTTCACTTAGAAATCCCGGAGCGTACAACAATGTGATAGGTTTCAGACCGAGCACAAATGTTGTAATGGATGAAGGAGATGCCAAGAACAGGCTTCTTTGGACCTCCGGACCTATGGGCCGAAATACCCGGGATACTATTAAATTATTGCAGACGGTCGCCCTTAACCCTGTTTTTGATGACTTAAATCCTTTGAGCCTTGATAAAATAAAAATTGGCTGGCTGGGCAATCTCAATAATTATTTGGCGATGGAGCCAGGAATCCTCGAATTATGTGAAGCCAGCATGGAAGATATAGCCAAAGCCGGTGCTAAAGTCGAATCTATGCAGCCCAATTTTAATATGTCAGATTTATGGCAAAGCTGGACCATCATGCGTCATTATGGGCGTATGGATATGCTGGATTACTATGAGGATCCAGACACCCGGGGTTTGCTAAAACCAGAGTTGATCTGGGAAATTGAACAGGGTCTTCGTTTTAATGAGAAAGATGTAGAGCGAGCAAATATGATTCGCACCAATTGGTACGCCGAGTTAGACAGGATGTTTGGTGAATATGACTTCCTGGTTTTACCCACCGCACAAGTATTCCCGTTTCCAAAAGAAATCCATTGGCCCAAACAAATAAATGGCCGGGAGATGGATACTTATCATCGTTGGATGGAAGTTGTCATATTGGGCAGCCTGGGCGGTATTCCGGTAGTTAATGTCCCTGTGGGATTTGATGCACAAGGAAGGCCAATGGGTATGCAGGTCATGGGTAAATTTGGAGATGATAAAAAGGTACTGGAGTTTGCCTTGGCATATGAACAGATCACTGATCACTTAGGCAAGAGACCTGAATTGATCGCAGTTGATGATTAGAATTCTCTTGTAATTAAACAGGTGCCTTCGCAAAATTCAGAGGGTTACACTATGAAATTCTTTGAAAAATTATTCTTGTAGGTGACAACCAATTAAACTTTCCCTTGGGTGTAAAGGATTCCGTATCTTAGAGCCATAAACCGCTATAAGTTCCTGAAGTGTTTATTTGGTTATTTGGGCAATTAGTATCAGTGAGAAAACAAAATTAAAAATCTCAAATTAAGTAAATTTGAATCAAAATAAAATAAAATGAATTTCAACTTAGCCGTGTTAATTGACGGCGATAATATACCATCGGCATATATTAAAGAGATGATGGAAGAAATTGCCAAATACGGCAACCCAACCATAAAAAGAATTTATGGTGACTGGACCAGACCTCATTTGTCAAAATGGAAAAACCTGTTACTTGAAAATGCAATAACTCCAATTCAGCAATATGGATATACCACAGGAAAGAATGCTACAGATTCGGCAATGATAATTGATGCTATGGATATTTTGTATTCGGAAAAAGTACATGGCTTCTGTCTGGTATCCAGTGATAGTGATTTTACCCGCCTGGCCACCCGTCTAAGGGAAGCTGGAATGCAAGTAATAGGAATTGGAGAAAAGAAGACACCTAATCCGTTTATTGTTGCATGTGACAAATTTATATATATTGAAATTTTGAAAAACCAATCTAAAGAGGCAGAATCTGAAAGCGAAAAAACTGCAACTAAAGATAGTGTTGATAAAATAACTTTAAAGGAAATTAAGTTAATTGCCACAACTATAAACGACACATCAGACGACGATGGATGGGCATTTTTGGGAGATGTTGGCAGTTTGTTACAAAAGAAACAAACGAATTTTGATCCCAGGAACTACGGTTTTCAGAAATTGACTCCCTTAATTAAATCAATTGGAAAATTTGAGATAGAGCAGAGAGAAAACCCAAAAAGTAAACATAAATTAATATTCGTAAAAAACAAAAACAGGGTATAAAATCACTGATTTTAGTTACTCCCATTATCGTCCTAAACTATGAAAAAAAGAAGTCTTCATCTTTTTGTCGATTGGTCGTCCATGGTCTTTAAGGCCTCCTCTAAAGCGAAATGTTGTCGATATTACTTACCAGCCTTATTTTTAAAATGTCTTGTAGTCACAGGGCTATTACTAACGGTTTCATGCCAGGAAAAAGAAGTTAAAAACGATCTTGCTGTTGCCTCGCCGGCTATTTTAGACTACCCTATTCAGCCGGTGCCATTTACGTCGGTACATCTACAGGATGATTTCTGGACCCCTCGTTTGGAAACCAACCGACAAGTAACCCTGCCCTATAATTTTAAAAAGTGTGAGGAAACAGGAAGACTTAGAAATTTTGCCATTGCCGGAGGGCTGGAAGAAGGAGAATTTGAGGGGATTTTTTTTAATGATTCCGATGTATTTAAAGTAATAGAAGGAGCCAGTTATTCGCTGCAGGTACACGACGATCCCGAGCTCAAATCCTTTCTGGACGACTTAATTCGCAAGATCGCTGCGGCTCAGGAAGCCGATGGCTATTTATATACAAACCGTACTATAGATCCCGAAAAGGCAGCAGACGGCGGTGGGGCCCAAAGATGGACCAATCTCCAGACCTACCACGAATTGTATAATGTGGGGCATCTGTATGAAGCCGCGGTGGCTCATTACCAGGCAACGGGAGAAAGAACCCTGCTCGACGTGGCCCTTAAAAATGCCGACCTCGTGGATGAGGTGTTCGGACCCGGGAAAAACATGGGCGTACCCGGACATCAGGAAATAGAACTTGGGTTAGTGAAACTCTATCGTGTAACAGGAGAAAAAAGATATCTGGACCTCGCCAAGTTTTTTATAGATGAGCGCGGCAATGCCGGGGGACATAATACTGCAGACGGGAAATATGCCGGAAAATATCAACAGGATCATATACCACTTGCAGAACAGGAAGAGGCAGTTGGACATGCCGTAAGGGCCGGATACTTTTACTCTGCAGCAACTGATGTGGCAGCCCTTACAGGTGAAACCGCTTATGATGAAGCGCTTGATAAAATCTGGAATGATATTGTACACCAAAAGATTTACATTACCGGGGGCATTGGCGCCGAACCCAAGTATGAAGGCTTTGGTCCTGATTATGAGCTTCCAAATGCGACGGCTTATACAGAAACCTGTGCAGCCATTGCATTAATGCTATGGAATGAACGTATGTTCCTTAAAAGCGGTAACGTAAAATATATGGACGTTTTTGAGAGAACTCTTTATAATGGTTTTCTTGCCGGAGTTTCTTTTGAAGGCAATACCTTCTTCTATCCAAACCCCCTGGAAGCCGATGGGTTTACAAAATTTAACCAGGGGGTCTGTGGCAGATCCCCATGGTTTG
>CAJQNH010000192.1 GCA_905479615.1 uncultured Eudoraea sp. | reverse complement strand
GTTTGAGATTTTTACTTATTCGTGACCCCGGAGGGATTCAAACCCCCAACCCTCAGAGCCGAAATCTGATGCGCTATTCAGTTGCGCCACGGGGCCATTAGTTTTAGCGAGCGCAATTTACGCAAAAAGAGCTATTTGGAGCTAATAAAATACGTTCAATTGGTATTTTATTTTTACATTTTAGACAGACACCAAAATCACTGGTTCCCAGTTTGTCCAGGTTACGCTTTAGCCCTTCAAAACGTTCCTTGGCTTTAACAAGGGCCGCATCCATAACTCCTTTATTGTTTATCGCATCCATTCGCGAAACTCGCCCGATAGCATTATCGGGAGCAATGGGTTTTGACAGTTCTTCATATTGCTTTATCTTTTTTTCAGTTCTGGCAATATCAGATTCAATGAGTGCGCGAATTTTTTGAACATTCATTTTAAAATTAAATAAGTTTAGCACGAACAATGCCGGAAATTGTTTTTCCGTCCGCTTGCCCGCCCAATTGCTTGGATACCATCCCCATAACTTTACCCATATCTTTCATACCACTGGCACCAGTAGTTTCAATAATATGGATAACAACTTTTTCTATCTCATCCACACTTAGCTGAGCTGGTAAAAACTTTTCAATCACTGCTACCTGTGCCAATTCAGGTTCAGCAAGATCTTCTCTTCCTTGTTCCATAAAAATCGCTGCACTGTCTTTTCGCTGTTTTACCAGCTTTTGTATTAATTTTATTTCATCGGCATCAGACATTTCGTCTCCGGCTCCCTTTTCAGTTTGTGCCAATAGTAAAGCAGATTTTATTGCCCTTAAAGACTCCAAAGTTATGCTGTCCTTGGCTTTCATTGCCACTTTTATTTCTTCCATCACTTGATTCTGTAAGCTCATATTTTGTAAATTTTAGGAACACACAATATAAAAAAAATAAACCCGAAAATGTAATGTATTTTCGGGTCTATTCTAAATTATGGGGACATATTCCCGCATTCTGACTAGTCTACATTATCATGCAAAAAGGAGTTGCTAGAACGTAACTGAATTTCATCATTACTGTCTTCGCTTAAAGTGGTTCTGGACACTTTACCCTCTTTGGGTCCTTCATTTAAATCGATGCCCTGACGTTTATAAGCCGGTTCCTTTTCTATTTCATCAATATTATTAACACTATTCTGAAACTTGTAGTTGAAATCTTTTAGCTTTCTTCTGCGTTCATCAGCCCTTTCTCTGAGTATTTCTTCAATTGGAGTATTTATGGGGTCCACGTCGTTTGTTTCAACAACTTCCTTCTCAGCCACAGTCTTTCTCTCGAAAACCAACTCATCCTCTACAAGTTT
The DNA here is from genome assembly GCA_905479615.1 of uncultured Eudoraea sp. Lineage (GTDB taxonomy): Bacteria > Bacteroidota > Bacteroidia > Flavobacteriales > Flavobacteriaceae > Eudoraea. Next base: position 8,163 of record CAJQNH010000192.1, on the reverse strand, counting down.
AGGTTCAAATTCTTCAGCTTTGGATTTGGCACCGGTTAACTTATTTTCCAGTTCCATGTAATCATCAAGGCTATAGCGTGTCTCTCCTTCTTTGTTGTATTCTAAAACAGGTATTACTTCTATATGTTCAGTAACATCAAGGTCGTTTATGTCTTCATCCAGGCTAAATGTGATAACATTTTCATTCTCTTCTTCACCAACATCCGTTAAAGGCATGTCAAAACTAAGCGCAATCTGTTCCTTTTCATCTATTTTTCCCGCCAATTCTTCAGGGTCAATTACTTCAATATCCTTCAGGGTCTTTTTAGAATCAATTATGATAAAATCTTCTTCCTCAGTTTTTTCTGCTATAACTTCTTCATAGAAAACATTAAAATTTTTGATAAAATTAGTGGTCGGAATAAGATCTATAGTTTCTTCCACCTCCAAAGAATGTTTTATTATCGGTTCAAAAACTTCTCCTTCTTCTTCCTCTTCCAGTTGGTAAACGACATTTTCCTCACTCAAATCCTGCTCGGCCTTTTGCTCATCTTCAAGAGTGTGTATAATTTTTTTGGTTTCAGTATTAACAATTTCGTCCTGTTGATCAATGTTAAAACCAGTGGCAATTACAGTTACAGCTATAGCTTCACCCAGACTTTCGTCTTCGCCAACACCCATAATAATATTAGCACCATGACCAGCCTCAATTTGAATATGATCATTAATTTCTCCTATTTCATCAATAGTGATTTCCTGAGAACCTGAAACAATAAGTAATAACACATTTTTGGCCCCTGTAATCTTATTATCATTCAGCAATGGAGAATCCAGTGCTTTCATTATAGCTTCCTGGGCTCTTGCTGATCCAGACGACATAGAAGAACCCATAATAGCCGTACCACTATTTGAAAGAACCGTTTTGGCGTCACGCAGGTCAATATTCTGAGTATAATGGTGGGTAATTACTTCGGCAATACCTCTGGCCGCAGTTGCAAGTACTTCATCTGCCTTTGAAAAACCCGCTTTAAAACCTAAATTACCATAAACTTCCCTTAATTTATTGTTATTAATTACAATTAATGAGTCTACATTAGAACGTAATTTTTCAATTCCTATTTGAGCCTGTTGACATCTCATTTTACCTTCAAACTGAAAGGGCATGGTAACTATCCCTACAGTAAGGACATTCATTTCTTTAGCTTGCTTTGCTATAACAGGGGCTGCTCCGGTACCTGTTCCTCCACCCATACCAGCGGTAATGAAAATCATCTTGGTGGTGTTAACAAGCATATTCTTAATTTCTTCCATACTCTCCAGGGCAGCTTGTTCTCCCACTTCAGGATTGGCACCAGCTCCTAGTCCTTCTGTAAGAGTAACACCTAATTGTATTTTATTAGGAACAGGGCTATTCTGCAAAGCCTGTGAATCTGTATTACAAATCACAAAATCCACTCCGTTAATTCCGGCCTGGAACATGTGATTAATTGCATTACTTCCGCCCCCTCCAACGCCAATTACTTTAATTACATTACTTTGATTTTTAGGTAAATCAAAGGCTATATTTTCAAATTCGGTGTTCTTGCTCATGTTTTTTGTGTTACTGGTTATTAAGTGCTACGATTTAGGTTTACTCTGCGTTATCTAAAAAATCTTTAAGTTTTTCTGACCAAAGATCAAATACAGATTTTTTATCTCCTTTTGACCTTCCTGTTATTCTATCTTGAGGATGACCTTCTAAAACCAATTCTTCTTCACTCCTGGTTTCCTCTTGATAAATAGGATTTTTTCCTTTATTTTCAATTGCATTCATCAGCAATCCTACGGCAGTGGCATATAAAGGACTGGCAATTTCCTGATCGGAATCTCCTGCCAAATGCTCATTTGGATATCCTATTCTGGTATCCATACCTGTTATATATTCTACCAGCTGCTTTAAATGCTTTAACTGGCTTCCTCCTCCCGTCAATACAATCCCGGCAATCAGCTTCTTTTTTTGATCCTCGTGACCGTAATTCTTGATTTCAACATATAACTGCTCCACAATCTCAACTACACGTGCATGAATGATCTTGGACAGATTCTTAAGTGTAATTTCCTTGGGTTCTCTTCCACGTAATCCGGGGATAGAAACTATTTCATTGTCCTTGTTTTCGCCAGGCCATGCTGAACCAAATTTCATTTTGAGAAGCTCCGCCTGTTTCTCTATAATTGAACAACCCTCTTTAATATCTTCGGTAATAACATTTCCCCCAAAAGGAATTACGGCAGTGTGCCTTATGATGCCATCTTTAAAAATAGCAAGGTCTGTTGTACCACCACCTATATCTATTAAGGCAACTCCGGCTTCTTTTTCCTCCTGGCTAAGTACTGCATCTGAAGATGCCAGGGGTTCAAGGGTAATATTACCCAGGTCCAGACCAGCACTTTTGATACACCTGCCAATATTTTTAATAGATGAAACCTGGCCAACAACCACATGGAAATAAGCTTCAAGTCTTCCACCGTACATTCCTATCGGTTGCTTTATTTCGGCCTGACCGTCTACCTTATATTCCTGAGGTAAAACATGTATGATCTCTTCGCCAGGTAACATAACTAATTTGTATACCTGATTACAAAGTTTATCCAGATCATCCTCATTGATTACTTCTTCAGAATTGGCTCTTGTAATATAGTCACTGTGCTGAAGGCTTCTGATATGCTGGCCGGCGATCCCAACAACTACGGACCCGATTTTTAAACCTGAATCTGCCTCTGCCTGCTCTACAGCCTGTTGAATAGACTTTATGGTTTGCGTTATATTATTTACCACACCCCGATGTACACCAAGGCTTTTTGACCTGCCTATGCCTAAGACCTCAATCTTGCCATACTCGTTTTCTTTTCCGATAATGGCAACAATTTTCGTTGTACCGATATCTAATCCAACTGAATAATTACTTTGTTCCATATTAATTTAAATTTTGGTGCACACTACTTGATTATCAAATTCTAAGCTTACTATATTATAGTTTTCCAATGTTTTGTCCTTGGCTGCTTTGGTATAAAATGCCTTGAAATTATTGAACTTCTGTTGCAAATCGTCCACATTACCCAAATTCACCACAAAGTTTTCTACTCGGAATTTCAATTGATAATTATCTTCAGCCTCAATGTGAATTCCAATTACATTTTTTCTTAAAAAGTCGTCTTTGTTTATGTATTTCAATATCACATAAACATCTTCTAAACTTTTACCGGTAATATTGCCCGTAATTATCGGCACTCGTGCAGAGTGATTACTGGATAATGGCATGTTTTTACCTTCCTCATCCAGATAGAATTTTGTATTTCCCTCTACACGCCCGATTGGCTGCCGTTGTGCAATGTTTGATGTAAGCTCACCGGTTATAGTAAGATAAACTTGGGCACTTTTTACCATTTCATTGGCCTCAATGACCTTTTCTATAGTATCCAAATCTAATTTTTCTTTGGGCATGTTTTTTATGATTCCGTAATTTTGTATTAACAATTTATTAACCATAGATTGTGTAAGATAGAGATTGTCCTCCCCAGTGAATTTTAGCGTAATCCCTTCCACAGTTCTCGAATCACTCCTATGCCCTGAGAATGCATAAAGCCCTGTAATACAAATTATTAAACCAACAAATTTGATGTAATTCCAATTAATTTTCATACTCAAGTTCTTTTTCTATTTTTGATATTTCTAACCCAATATCCCCGGCACCCATGGTAACCAACACCTCAGGCTCTTGTCTTTTTATTTCTGCGATAAGATCCACTTTTTGGATTAATTTTTTATTCTGATTCTTTATTTTACCCATCAGCCATGCCGAAGTCACACCATCAATAGGTTTTTCTCTTGCCGGATATATATCCAACAATAAAACACTATCAAACTGCGCAAGGCTAAGGGCGAAATCATCGGCAAAATCTCTAGTCCTTGAAAATAGGTGAGGTTGAAAAACCGCCAGTATTTTTTTACTCTCATGCATTTCGGAGACGGCATCATATACAGCATTTATTTCCGTTGGATGGTGGGCATAATCATCTATAAACACAAAGTCTACGTTCTTTATTCGATATGAAAATCTCCGTTGCACCCCCTTAAAGGTTTCCAATGCTTTAGCAAGTTGGTTGGGTTGGGGACCAACCTGTATTGCCATTGCAAAAGCCACTAAACCATTAAGCAAGTTGTGCTTTCCGGGCTTGTTAAACTTAACCCCTTTAAGGGTGGTGTTTGGAGTTTCCAAATCAAAAACGTAGGCGCCATGTTTTATTTTTAAATTTCTTATACAATAATCGGAATCGTCTTCTATTCCATATGTTATTCCTTCTAAAGGCAGGCCATTTCTTATAAACAATTTCCCTCCGGGCTTTATTCTATCAACAAATTCCCTAAAAGACTTTCTTAGTTCTATACTGTCGCCATAAATATCCAAATGATCCGCATCTATGGAAGTAATACAGGCAATATCAGGTGATAACTGTAAAAATGAACGATCGTATTCATCTGCTTCTACAACAGAATATTCACTGCCACCGAACCAAAAATTACTATTAAAATCTTCCGAAACACCACCAAGAAATGCGGTAACTGGTGTCCCTGTTTCCCTTAATAAATGCGCTAGAATGCTACTTGTTGTTGTTTTGCCATGGGTTCCCGCAACTGCCAAACAAAAAGTATTCCTTGTAATAATCCCTAGCACCTCTGATCTCTTTTTTATTTCAAAACCTCTGGAAGAAAAATAATTGAATTCTTTATGGTCATCAGGAATTGCCGGGGTATAGACAACCAGTGTATCCCCAACATTTTTATACGCTTCTTTAATTTCAGAGATATCATCAACATAATGTATCTCAATTCCTAAATCCGAAATCTCACGAGTCAAGGGCGTCTCCGTTTTATCATAACCTGCTACATTCTTTTTTAACAGCTTAAAGTATCGCGCAAGAGCAGACATACCAATTCCACCAATACCGATAAAATAAATGTTATGTATGTCTTTTAGGGTCATATTAATTTTTCAACAGATATTCTATTTCATCTACAATGTTTTTCGTAGCATCGGGTTGTGCCAGAGCTTTAATGTTTTCACTCAACAATTTCCTGCTATCCTTAGATTTATTCAGATCTGAAAAAACGTTTTCAAATTTGTCTGCCAGATCATTTTCCTCTACCATTAATGCCGCTTGTTTTAAAACAAGACTTCTCGCATTTTTGGATTGATGGTCTTCTGCTACATTTGGCGAGGGAATAAATATCACCGGCTTGCCAACTATGCATAATTCCGAGACCGAGCTGGCTCCGGCTCTTGAAATTATAATGTCTGCAGCAGAATAGGCAAAATTCATTTTATTCAAAAAATCATAGACTTTCACATTCGTAGTGTGAAATTTTTTATATTCTTCATAGTACCCCCTACCACACTGCCAAATAAGTTGAATCCCTAATTTTGAAAAGAAATCCAGTTCTTTTTCAATAAGTTGATTTACTCTTCGTGCCCCGAGACTTCCTCCCAGGACGAGCAGCGTTACTTTTTCCGGATCCAAATCAAAAAATTCATAAGCTTTATTAACATGTTGAATAGGATCTATCAAATCTGCTCTTACAGGATTCCCTGTTTTTACAATTTTATCTATTGGGAAAAACCTTTCCATATCATCGTAGGCAACACAAATTTTTGCTGCATGTTTAGCCAGTAATTTATTTGTGATTCCTGCATATGAATTCTGTTCCTGTAATACACAAGGGATTCCTTTTCTGGAGGCCATTTTTAAAACAGGTCCACTGGCAAACCCTCCTGTGCCAATTACCACATGGGGTTTAAACTTCGTCACTATTTTTCCTGCACTAATCAAACTACTTATTAATTTAAATGGGAACATTAAATTTTTTAATGTCAACTTTCTTTGAATTCCACTAATCCATAAACCCTTTATATTGTATCCTGCATTTGGCACTTTTTCCATCTCCATCCTGTCTTTTGCGCCTACAAATAAAAATGCCGCATTGGGATGTCTTAATTTTAATTCATCCGCTATAGCTATAGCGGGATAAATATGGCCTCCAGTTCCACCTCCAGATAATATAAACCTATAATTGTCCACTTAACACTTCTAAGGGGTTACTATCATCCACATCGGGTTTTTTAACATCAACAGGTTTAAATTTTCTGCTCGCACTTAACACAATTCCAATGGCCAGACAAGTCATCCAAATGGATGTTCCTCCACTACTAATAAGTGGTAACGTTTGCCCGGTTACAGGAAATAATTCTACTGCAACTGCCATATTAATAAGTGCCTGAAAAACAATAGGCAGCCCAACGCCAACTACCAATAATTTGCCAAATAAAGTCTCATTTGAATTTGCCACCACTACAATTCTGAATAACAAAAGCATATAAAAGAACATTAGCACAAATCCTCCTAACAAGCCGTACTCTTCAATAATAATGGCATAAATAAAATCTGACGAACTCTGAGGCAGAAAATTTTTCATTACACTTTTCCCTGCTCCATTCCCAACAATTCCACCACTTGCAATGGCAATTTTTGCCTTTTCTATCTGATAGTCCGACTCCGTATCTGCGGGATCCCTAAAACTTTCAACTCTATTTATCCAGGTGTCCACCCTGTTTGGAAAAAGATCCGGATAAGCTTTTGCCGTTAGAATAAAAATTGTCAGTATCAATAATCCCGCACCTATAATCCCTGAAAGATATTTTAGTGGATACCCCCCTAAAAAACAAAGTATCAGTACCATAAAAAACAGAATGGCCGCAGTAGAGAAATTAGCCGGCAAAATTAAAATGGTGACAACAAAAACGGGAAGCCACAAGGGCACTATGCTTTCACTAAAAGTGATTGTTTTATCCTTAATTCTCGTCAGGTATCTAGCCACGTAGACCATTAGAACTACGGCTGCCAGATTTGAAGTTTGAAAAGTAATTCCAACCAATGGAAGACGTATCCATCTACTGGCATTTGCGCCATCTATTGTAGTGCCCTGAGCCAGAGTATATGCCAATAGAACCAGCACAATGGGCAGAGCAATTAGAGATAAGCCCTTAAAAAAATGGGTAGGAATTTTATGAACACCATAGATTATTCCAAATCCCAAAAACAGCAGCATCCCGTGTTTAACCAAATGGCCAATAGTTGTGCCATTTCCTACAACATAAACCAGATTACTGCTTGCACTGTAAACGGGTAAAAAGGAAAAGAGAGCCAGGAGGGCAACTACTCCCCAAATGGCTTTATCTCCTTTTATATTTCCTAAAAACCCGGACATTCTTATAAGTTTTTTATTGCTTCCTTAAATTGATTTCCCCTGTCTTCATAGTTTTTAAAAAGATCAAAACTGGCGCAAGCCGGAGAAAGTAAAACAGTATCTCCTCTTTCAGCAATTTTATACGCTACTTTTGCGGCTTCACTCATTGCGTAAGTCTCAACAATTAAATCTACTACATTACCAAAAGCATATTTAAGTTTTGAATTATCCATACCCAGGCAAATGATAGCTTTTACCTTTTCCCTTACTAAGGGCATCAGTACTTTATAGTCATTGCCTTTATCCACACCACCTACAATCCACACAATAGGAGTTTTTATGCTTTCCAATGCGTAGTAAGTGGCATTTACGTTTGTAGCCTTTGAATCATTTATATATTGTACATGGTGTATTTTTAAAACCTTTTCCAAACGATGTGAAGCTCCCTGAAAATTCTGAATGCTTTCGCGGATAGTATCCTTTCGAATTCCTACCAATTTTGCAACCGTTGATGCCGCCATTGTATTTTTAAGGTTGTGTAAACCTTCTAGTGCCAAAGAATCTGCTTCCATTTCAATTGTTTTATTTTCTGTCCTAATTAATATTTTGTCATTCTCTAACCATGCGCCTTCTTTGAGTTTATCATTAATTGTAAAAGGCAATAATTTTGATCTAATTGGGTTCTTCTCCAGCCAACTTACAATTACATCATCATCACAATCATAAATCAAACTATCTTCGGTGTCCTGGTTTTGTACAATTCTGAATTTTGAAGACACATAGTTTTCAAAAGAATGATCATACCTATCTAAATGGTCCGGTGTAATATTTGTTATTACCGCTATATTTGGTTTAAAATCTACAATTCCATCTAACTGAAAACTGCTTATTTCAAGTACATAGAA
>CAJQNH010000191.1 GCA_905479615.1 uncultured Eudoraea sp. | reverse complement strand
TTCGTTGTAAAATAATGGGGACTTTAAAAATAACAACGCGGATTTGAAACATATATTAAGACATAAATCAGTTTTCCTTAGTCTTGTTTTTACAATACTGGGGATTGCTTTTTCTTATTCGCAATTCCTTCTTCAGGCACCCAACAGTGGTGACGAAAGTAATTTTAGATGGTATGAAGCTTCAGATACTTCAACAGTTTTAAGTACAGATTTCTTTTATGAGACCAGCACACCGGGGGTTTACTTTGCTACTTATGATGGAACACTTTGTGGTTCTAATGCAACGGGATACTTTATTCTAACAGATTGTACAGCCCCTGATAACCAGGTTGCGCTAGACATTACCGCAAATGTAAATGGCAGCGCTACTGTAAGCTGGAACCCTGCCGTTGCAGGAAATCAATTACAACCTGTTGTTACATCAACAACTTCTGTGGTTCGTTATGTAGCTACAATAAATAAAGCCGGAAATTCAACTGATCTACCTGGTTTCACGGTGGTTTGTCTGCAGCAGGCAGCCACCTTGGCAGACGACCTTATTACGCTTGATGAAGATACTTCCATCGTGGTACCAATTTATGACAATGACAGCGATCTCCCTGCAATAGGAACTTTGACAGCTACCAATCCTGCTAATGGTTCAGTTAATATTAATAACAACGGCACCCCGAATGATCCAACAGATGATATTCTTACATATACACCAAATCCGGATTACAACGGCCCCGATTCATTTGATTATACCGTTTGCAATACCACTGGAGATTGTAGTACGGCAACAGTTACGGTAGATGTGTTGCCTATAGTAGATGCATTGCCTGATTCTATAGCCACTATAGAAGATATAGCCGTTGATATAGACATTTTAGCAAATGATAACGATATTCCTACCGTAGGGACCCTCACAAATACGAGTCCCGCTGATGGCACAGCTGTAATCAATAATAATGATACTCCGGGAGACCCTTCGGATGACGATATTACATATACACCTAATCCAGGATATATTGGGACAGATTCTTTTACCTATACGCTTTGCGATAATTTATCCAATTGCAGTACAGCAACAGTTACCATTCTGGTAAATCCAATTGGCGTGGATCTGGACACAGATAATGATGGTATAGTGGACAGTTTTGAAGATTTGAATTTAGACGGTGATAATGATCCTTCAACAAATCCAACCGATACGGACAGTGACGGCATAGCAGATTATTTGGATATAGATAGTGATGATGATGGTATTCCCGACAATGTGGAAGCGCAAGCAACTGCAACATATACGGCCCCAAGCGGTATAGATGCTAACAGTAATGGATTGGACGATGTATATGAGAATGGTGGGGGATTAGGAATTCTACCCGTGGATACAGATGGTGATGGTTTCCCGGACTATGTTGATACTGATAGTGATAACGACAATGTTCCGGATAATATTGAGGCGCATGATATGGATAATGATGGCATTCCTGATGTAGTATTTATAGGATCTGACAAGGATAATGATGGCCTTGACGATGGTTATGAGGGTTATACAGCTATTGATGACGATGTAAACGATGAAATTGATGATCCTTTTGATATGTTGCCAAACACAGATGGTGATTCCGAATCTGATTATAGGGATACGGATGATGACGATGATCTTTTACCTACTGCAGCTGAGGATACCAATGGGGACGGAGATTTTACCAATGATGATATTGATGCAGACGGCATTCCGGATTATTTAGAACCAAATGCCAGCGAAGAGGATATTGAGGTATTTAACGTGGTAACCCCTAATGGGGATGGTATTCATGATGTTTTGACCATTAGAGGGCTTGAAGATTTCCCAAACAATACCATTCGAGTTTATAATAGATGGGGTGTACAGGTTTATGCTACAAATGCCTATAATACACAGGGTAATGTCTTTGATGGTACATCTCAAGGCAGGGCTACAGTGGATGTTGACAACAAACTACCGGTAGGAACTTATTTCTATATACTGGATTATGAAAATGAGGATGGTATACAGAAATCACTATCCGGATACATATACATTAATAGATAAACCAATGCTAAAATTTAAACTGTCAATATACTTGCAGAGAAGCCTCACTACTATGTGTTGTCTTCTGGTTGTTCTATTATCAGGAATTCTTCATGCTCAGCAGGATGCACAGTATACTCAGTATATGTATAATACAGTCAGTGTAAATCCGGCATACGCCGGTTCCAGGGGTCATATGAGTATAGCAGGATTATATCGGTCTCAATGGGTAGGCCTGGATGGAGCACCAAAGACACAAACTTTCAATGTGCATACACCTTTAGGTTATAGGGGTGTTGGTCTTGGAGTATCGATTGTAAACGACCAAATAGGACCTACATCAGAAACGTTTTTTGATCTCGACTTTTCGTACACCATACAACTGGCTAAGGAATCTCGTTTAAGTTTTGGATTAAAAGCAAGCGCAAGTTTGTTAGATATCAGATTTTCCGAGTTAAACCAGGATGTAACAAACCCTGGTGGACCGGACCCAACATTACAGGAGGATATTACCAATAGGTTTTCACCCAATATAGGAGGTGGAGTCTATTATCATACAGAAAGGTTTTATGCCGGGTTATCTGTTCCCAGAATTTTAGAAACTTCTCATTTTGATGAATCCTCACTTTCTACGGCAAAGGAACAAATGAATTTCTATCTTATTACAGGTTATGTTTTTGATATGAATGCATTTTGGAAATTTAAACCAGCCCTTCTGCTTAAAGCCACACAAGGCTCGCCCTTGGGATTGGATTTGTCAGCTAATTTTATGTACAACGATAAATTAATCATGGGCCTGGCTTACAGATGGGATGCCGCATTTAGTGCCTTGGTGGGTTTTCAGTTATCTCCTTCACTTCTAATTGGTATGGCGTATGATAAGGAAATTACAGAATTAGGACAAGCCACTTTTAATAATGGGTCCTTTGAAATAATTTTGAGATATGAATTTATCAAAGTAAAAGGAAACTTAAAGTCTCCGCGCTTCTTCTAGAATTATTTCATATTAAGTTACCTCACTTAATCAACTTTTTTGATACTCTTATCCCAGAATATTGTATAAAGGTGCTACTTTTGCAAGATGGGAAATAAAAAAGAGGAAAATGTTATTCTCGTTAATCAATTAGATGAACAGATTGGTTTAATGCCAAAAATGGAGGCCCATGAAAAGGCTGTACTGCATAGAGCTTTTTCGGTTTTTATTATGAACAAAAATGGCGAGACTATGTTGCAACAAAGGGCTCAACATAAATATCATTCTCCCTCATTGTGGACAAATACTTGTTGCAGTCATCAACGTCAGGGCGAGACCAGTTTAGAAGCAGGTAAACGGAGACTACAGGAAGAAATGGGTTTTAAAACAGATTTGAAGGAACTTTTCTGGTTTATTTACAAAGCACCTTTTGACAATGGTTTAACGGAACACGAGCTAGACCATGTAATGATTGGATATTATGAAGACCCACCGGTTATAAATAAGGATGAAGTGGCAGATTGGAAATGGATGAGTCCCACAAAAATTAAAAAGGATATTTCAGACAACCCGGAAGCATATACTGTGTGGTTCAAAATAATATTTGAAAAGTTTTATGATCATCTTGTTCAAAACCATCAGATAATATGAAAGTAAAAGTTAGCCGTAAGGCACATTTTAATGCTGCGCACCGTTTATACCGTAAAGATTGGGATGACAATAAGAATAATGCAGTTTTTGGCAAATGTAATAATCCCAATTATCATGGACATAACTATGAATTAGTAGTTGGGGTGACTGGGGAAATTGATCCGGAAACTGGTTTTGTCATAGATATGAAAATTCTGAAAGATTTAATCAGGTCTGAGATAGAAGATGCTTTGGACCATAAGAATTTAAATGTTGAAGTTCCGGAGTTTAGAACATTAAATCCAACTGCAGAGAATATAGTTATTGTTATCTACAATAAATTACGACCTCATATAGATTCAGACAAAGAACTGGAAGTTATCCTTTTTGAAACACCTCGTAATTTTGTTACCTACAATGGCTAAGTTATGGGTCTGAAAGTTGGGCAACTCATACCGCAATTTGCGATACCTGATCAGGATGGCAAGTTATTTAATAGCAACGATATAGTAGGCAAAAAACCCTTTGTAATTTTCTTTTATCCAAAAGATTATACTCCCGGTTGCACATTAGAAGTATGTTCTTTCAGAGACGGTTATGAGGAGTTCACCGAACTTGGAGCGCTAGTCATTGGCATCAGTTCCGATTCTGAGAATACACATCGTAGATTTGCTTCAAAATATCGCTTACCATTCAAACTTCTGGCCGATAAACATAAGAAAGTACGCGGTTTGTTTAAAGTTGAGGGTAAGTTGTTCAATTTACTGCCGGGTAGAGAAACTTATGTGGTAAGCAAGGAAGGAGTGATACTGATGGTCTTTAATAGTGTTAATGCTTCACAACACATGAAAAAGGCGTTAGATGTACTTAAGAAATTGAAATCGAAATCGAAATGAATTTATATCCTTTAAAATTTTATTCTATACTTAAAGAACGTCTTTGGGGAGGTACAAAACTAGGCACATTATTAGGTAAAGAATTGGAAAGTGATCTTATTGGAGAAAGCTGGGAATTATCGGGAGTAGCCGGAGATGTTTCAATTGTTGCCAATGGATCTTTTAAAGGAACTACACTGACGGATTTAATTAATCGATTTCCTGAAGAGATACTTGGAAAAAGTGTTTTGGAACGTTTTGGAAAAGAGTTCCCAATCCTGATTAAATTCATTGATGCTCAAAAAGATCTTTCCATTCAGTTACATCCTAATGATGAACTTGCAAGAAAGCGTCATAATTCTTTTGGCAAAACCGAAATGTGGTATATAATGGATGCCGATAAAGATGCCGAGCTAATAATTGGATTTAAAGAAGATATTACTAAGGAAACTTATGTTGAAAGCCTGAAGAATGACACTTTAACAGACTTATTAAATTATGAAAATGTAAAAGAAGGTGATGCTTATTTTATAAGTGCGGGTAAAATACACGCAATAGGGGCAGGGGTATTAATAGCAGAAATACAACAAACTTCTGACCAAACTTATAGGGTGTATGACTATAACCGTAAAGATGCTCAGGGAAATCTAAGGGAATTACATACAGAATTGTCGATTGACGCAATTAGTTACGTCAAGCAAGACGACTTTAAAGTTGGCTATGGGCAGGAAGAAAACGTTTCTAACCCAATGGTTAATTGCCCTTATTTTAAAACTAACTTCATCAGTTTAAATAAAAATATCCAATTAGATGTTTCTGATCAGGATTCCTTTACCATATACATGTGTATTGATGGAGAAGTTACGATAGAGAACGGTTTTGGATCAATCTCAATTAAAAAAGGCGAGACAGTTTTAGTGCCGGCTATCACTAGCTATATTCTGTTGAGGGCTGTACGCGCTAAACTTCTGGAAATTACTATTTGAAAAAGCTTACTTTTACACAAAATTATTGAGCAATGGCAAATATTAGAGAATTAAAAAAAGATATAAATTACGTATTAGGAGATATAATTGAGGCCGTTTATATTGTAGAAGCTGCCAATGACAAACCAGGTTCGAAAGAAGGGTCAGAGATTATTGATGGCGCGATAGCTACTTTTGATGATTTAATTTCAAAAGTAAACATAAAAGGGTTAGACAATAAAAAGGAACACCTTAAGAACGTCCGCAAAGAACTTGAAGAAAAAGCCCGAGGATTAGTAGACAAACTTAATAAACTACCGTAAGTTTTCACCTCTTAAATTATTTATTTTTTTCCTGTTCCAGATATTCTTGAAGAGCCCTGCCGTATTTACCATTGGCTACTTCCGGACTTAGTGAATTATTAATAGAATCAAGGTAAATTTTGTTTGCGTCTGGAACTTCTTTTAAGGCTATATATGGCGCAATATGAGATTCTTTGTTATTAAGAGCAAAATTTAGAGCAAAGAGATAACCCCTGCGCAAGTTGCTGTTACTCGCTTTTTGAATGGAATCCTGAGTTAGCGAATCTTTAGGAGTCTCAGGGTCATAGACGGCCCTCATAATTTCCAGATTTGTTGTGTTAAAACGGGACATGACTTTCCTGTATTCTTCAAGTTTCTCATGGCTTTCAGAACCTTCAATTTTAGCCTTGGTATCGAATGTATTCCAATTAGTCGTAATAGTAATTGTACCGGGTTCACCAAAAAATGTAATCCTGTCATTTATATCATTATTGTCCTTTTTATCGAGGTATAAATAAAAGATCTCCGGACTTTCCAGCTCAGTTTTAAACAGGAAGTTCCCATCACCTTCAACCTTAAGGGAATCTATTACAACAAGAGAAGTATCCGTTATATGCTGAAGATAAAGTGTGCCTTTTTTTAATCCTTTTACTTTACCGGTAACTGTCATGGTATTTTCCGTATCCTTATATCCGCAAGACGCTAATATGGCACAGCTTAGTATAGTAATTATTACGTTCTTCATATTATTTTAATTCTGCCGCAAATATCATTAAAGTTTATTGGAAATTTAAACTTTTGAAGCAATTTCCATAAGTAGGGCACATATATAAGCACCCGCTGTTCCTATCACATAACCCAGGACAGCTAGTAGAATACCTACAGAAGTAAGCGACGGATGAAACTCTGCTGCCACGATAGGTGCAGATGCCGCTCCACCTACATTTGCCTGACTTCCAACAGCCAGGAAAAAGTAAGGAGCTCTTATAATTTTAGCCACAAGAATTAATAAACCCG
>CAJQNH010000190.1 GCA_905479615.1 uncultured Eudoraea sp. | reverse complement strand
TTACACAGGGAAAAATATATAACAAAAGGCGGGCCCGATGGAGGTGATGGCGGCAGAGGTGGTCATATCATTATTCGCGGCAATGAAAACCTTTGGACGCTTCTTGGGTTTAAGTTTAAACGGCACTTTAAGGCCGGGCATGGTGAACATGGGAGTAAAAACAGAAGTACGGGTGCCGATGGAGCGGATGTATTTTTGGACGTGCCCCTGGGAACAATTGTGCGCGATTCAGATACCAATGAATTGCTATTTGAGATTACAGCACACGGAGAAGAAGTAATTGCGGCTGAAGGAGGTAAAGGAGGTCGTGGTAATTGGCACTTTAAAACAGCTACTAACCAAACCCCCAGGTACGCACAACCTGGTATCCCCGCACAGGAAAAACAATTGACTCTTGAACTTAAAGTATTGGCAGATGTAGGATTGGTTGGATTTCCCAATGCCGGAAAATCTACATTACTATCAGTATTAACATCTGCAAAACCTAAAATAGCGGATTATGAATTTACTACACTTAAACCGAATTTAGGAATTGTTAAATACCGCGATTTTAGGAGTTTTGTAATGGCAGATATTCCCGGTATAATAGAGGGAGCGGCAGAGGGTAAAGGATTAGGTCATTATTTTCTAAGACATATTGAACGAAATTCCATTCTACTTTTTTTAATACCTGCAGATAGCAATGATATTAGCAAAGAGTATGAAATTCTCTTAAATGAATTAAAAAAGTATAATCCTGAACTTCTTGATAAAAACAGATTGGTAGCAATCTCCAAGTCAGATATGCTGGATGATGAACTGATTGGGGAAATGAAAATTCAATTAGATAAGGATTTAAAGCAAACACCTTATTTATTCATCTCTTCTGTTTCAGAATTGGGTCTTGATGACCTAAAAGATAAGCTTTGGCTGCTATTAAACGATTAAATACTACAATTTTCAGCATCCCTGTTTTTTTTCTTTATTTTTATATAATATCGTTTATGAGAAATATAATGACCTTATTGGTTCTTGTATCCGTGCTTTCCTGCAGTACAGTAAGGGTAAACTATGATTTTGACAAAACTGTAGATTTTACCAATTACAGCACTTACAATTATTATCCTGACATGCTAACCGGTCTGAGTGATTTGGATTCAAAGCGTCTTTTTAATGCAATTGATTCAACTATGCAAATGCGAGGAATTCTATTATCCGGGGAACCGGATTTTTATATCAATATTCAAAGCAAATCATTTACAACTCCAAGTAACAGTACTTTGGGTGTAGGAGTAGGTGGCACAAGCGGCAATGTAGGAGGAGGCGTTTCTATTGGAGTACCCCTCGGTGGCTCTAATCTGGAACGGGAATTAATTTTTGATCTGGTAGATAGCCAAAAGGATGCCTTATTTTGGCAAGCAATTAGTCTCAGTAATTTTAGCGAAAATAATTCTCCAAGAACCAGAGAAAAGAAACTTTATGAAATTGTAGCCAAAGTATTTTCAAAGTATCCTCCGGTTATAAAGAAGGGCAAAAAAAAATAGGATAAAATTACTTGTTAATGCACATAGACTATCCCGGAAAAACTTTCCTGATTGCAATAAAAATATCGTTCACTTCCTCAATTTTACCGTTTGTGATAAGTAGGATTCCCTAATTTTTATACTATAGTATATTTATTTGATAATTTATCATTTCCGCCTGTAACAAAAAGGCTGTTTTTAATACTTATTGGAAGTGTAAAGTATCATTTTATTAATAACTACAAAAACATTCTACTATGAATTTAAACTTTAAAATATTTAGACTAGCCATGTCTCTGGTGCTTTTCCTTTTAGGAGCAAGTACCTATGCTCAGGACGCAGTTGGTTCCTGGAAGGGGAACCTTGCCGTGCAGGGAAATGAAATGCCATTGATATTCAATGTAACCGAAACAGATGGTAATTATTCATCGACAATGGACAGTCCATCTCAGGGTGCAACAGACATTCCCATGGATGAGACTTCAGTTTCTGAGAATGAGTTAATCATTATATATAAACAAGCTGGAATTAAATATGTTGGCAAGATTGAAGGAGAAAAAATGGAAGGCACCTTCTATCAAGGTGAAATGGAACTTCCCTTGCTGCTTGAAAAAACAGTTAAAACTATTCCTGGAAATCCCGAATTGGTAAGTTCCGATGAAGAACTAAATAATTTGGCGGCCATGGACGAGGGGAATTACAGATACACCGTAGAGGATTATTTTGCTAAGCCCAAGGCTTCTACTTTTAGATTTTCTCCGGATGGAAAATATATGTCTTATCGTGAAAAAGATGATAATGGAAAGCGACATATTTATGTAAAAGAAATCTCGACGGGAAATATAACTCGTGCCATAGAAGAAAAAGAAGAGTTGGTTAGGGGCTACGGCTGGGTGAATAACGAGCGTATAGTTTATTTAATGGATAATGGAGGTGATGAAAATTATCACGTGTATGCTGTAAACCTGAATGGTTCAGATCTTAAAGATTTAACTCCTTTTGAGGGCGTACAGGCACAGTTCTCGGATTTATTGAAAGATGATAAGGACCATATTATTGTTCAAATGAACAAAAACAATCCACAAGTATTTGAACCATATAAGGTAAATGTAGTAAACGGGGAATTAAAACAACTCTACAGTAATGAAGATGCTTCTAATCCCATCTCAGATTATAATTTTGATAAAGAAGGAAATTTGAAGGCATTTACAAGGATTCGGGATGGAGTGGAACAGGATATCTATTATGCAACAGAGGAAGGTAAATTTGAGCTTTTCAAAAGTCTTAACTGGAAAGACGCTTTTGGGATTTTACAATTTAATTATGCCACTCCAAACCCGCAT
>CAJQNH010000189.1 GCA_905479615.1 uncultured Eudoraea sp. | reverse complement strand
ATGTACCAAGGTAAAAATTTTGAAAATAATCGTTGAAGGTTTTGCCAATAATAAAACGAAGAAAGCTACCAAACCCACCTCCGATAAAAACAAGTAAAAATTGTTTCATACCCTAAAGGTAAAAAACTAAATGGCTTTTTTTGTACTCGGATGGATTTAAATCCAGTGGATAAATTTTAGTCAAAGATTGCTCTGAAATACTTTTCCTCAGATTACGTACTTTCTTTCCAGCGCTTGTAACGCTAAAAAATAAAAGTGCTGCATTAAAAAAAACTAGGACAAAAAAAATAGCTAAAAAAGTGGTCATTTTAGAATAATGGTATAATTGGTTAACGCAAAATTACTTATTTTCTTATATTATACGAGTGAAAAGCCAATTTTGTTGTAAATCACTAAATTTTTGTGGTGTTCTTAATAATCATGTTAATTTTTGAGGATGTACTTAATTAAAAATAAGAATATTACGAATATTACAAACACAATTCCTACCCACTTTACGCCTCGGTAATTTTTAGCATGAAGTTTTTTGTCTTTTCGATAAGAAAATATCAGGATCAATGTGAATAACATAATAAAAATTAGTGCAAATACTACTTGTCCCGTGCTAAACATATTTATTATTTTTACGCAAAACTAAAACAAAAAAACCATGAAAAGGAAAATTGCTTCTGTAGAACTTTTTCATAAATCTTTTGGCCTGGGAGTTGCTCACTCAATGAAGGCGGATCTGGGTGTTGCAAAAAACAAACTGCGATTTAACCTGATGGACGAAGAAAATAAAGAATATTTTGAGGCAGCCCAAAATAATGATTTGGCAGAGGTAGCAGATGCTTTGGGAGATATGCTTTATATTCTTTGTGGAACTATTCTTGAACACGGTATGCAACATAAAATTGAAGAAGTGTTTGAAGAAATACAGCGCAGTAATATGAGTAAATTAGGAAAAGATGGTAAACCCATTTACCGGGAGGATGGTAAAGTGCTAAAAGGTCCAGAATATTTTAAGCCAAATATTCAGGCTATCCTTGATAAATAAATTGATAAATAAAAAGGGCACTAATATTTAGTGCCCTTTTCTTTTTGTTTAATTGGATTACAGTACTTTGTACCTCCATCCAAATTTATCTTCGGTCTTGTTATATTGGATATCCATTAGCTGTTGCTTCAAGGTTGACCCATACGAATTTTCAATTTTTGGTAATTCATAGCGTTCTTCTTTATAACCAAAGCCCAAAATTGGGTTAATCACTGCAGCTGTTCCGCTGCCAAACATTTCTTTTAGAGAATTATTCTTCATACCATTAACCAGCTCAGACACTTTTATAGGTCTTACTTCTACTTCAATGCCCTTGTCTTTAGCCAGTTCAATGATACTTTTTCTGGTTATACCATCTAAAATTCTATCTCCGGTGGGGCAAGTGATTAGTTTGTCATCTAATCGAATAAAAATATTCATTGTTCCGGCCTCTTCAATGTACTCATGTGTACTGGCATCTGTCCAAACCACTTGTTGAAACCCCTCTTCCTTCGCAAGGTTAGTTGGGTAAAATTGTCCGGCATAGTTACCGGCAGCTTTTGTAAAACCAAAACCACCATCTGCCGCCCTGCTATATTTTTCGGCAATCTTCACTCTTACCTCACCTCCGTAATAGGATTGTGCAGGAGAGCATATAATTATAAATTTATATTCTTCAGAGGGAGAAGCAATAATACCCGCCTGGGAGGCTATTACGAAAGGACGGATATATAAAGAATTACCTACACCTGGTTTTATCCACTTCTCATCTATTTGTAAAAGCTTTTTAAGACCATCAAAAAAATACTCTTCAGGAAATTCAGGCATTGCAAGCCGGACACTTGATTTGTTTATACGTCTAAAGTTTTCATTAGGTCTGAATAACCATACACCTCCTTCATCATCCCTGTAGGCTTTCATCCCTTCAAAAACTGCCTGACCGTAGTGAAATACCCTTGAGGAAGGTTCCATTTGCAAGGGCTGATAAGGAATTATTTTGGGCGTTTCCCATGCACCGTTCCTATAATCACAGATGAACATATGATCTGTAAAATATGCGCCAAAAGGAAGATGATCAAAATTAACCTTACTAATCTTCGATGTTTCAGCCTTCTGAACTATCAGGTTTTTTGCTACTGTATCCATTGAAATCTCGTTTTCTAAGATTAAAATTAAACAATTATCACCGTTCATGGCTTCTTTTTGATAGGAAAAATCACCAGTTTTGTAGATGGATCATAAATATTATTGATAATGAAAAGTTTTAACATTTTACTTGTGTTTTTAGTACTGTTAATGAGTTGTAAGAATAAACAAAAGCCGGCTGAGGAAAGTGAAAATGTCCAAATTGAAAAAAAGTATGCTTCATTTGGAAAATTAATTGACTATAATGGTGCTATTGGCAGTGAAGATATGCTGGATCAATTCCAGTCGCTAAAGGAAACAGATACTCTGGAAACAAAGTTTTCGGCCACAGTTACTGATGTTTGTAAATCTAAAGGTTGCTGGATGAAACTGAATTTGAAAAATGGAGAAGAGGTAATGGTGAAATTTAAAGATTATGGCTTTTTTGTTCCGAAGGATATAGAAGGCAGGGAAGTTGTTTTAAATGGAATTGCTTTTGTTGAGTACATGAGTGTTGAAGACCAAAGGCATTATGCCAAAGATGCCGGTGAATCACAGGAAGATATCAGACAGATTAAAGAACCTAAAAGAACCTTTGAATTTGAAGCAGATGGGGTACTAATAGGGCAATAAGTTGATAAGAAAAATAATTACCACCGGAGATGGTTCTAAAACCATCCAAATAGAGGATTGGAACGAGCAATATCATTCCATACATGGGGCCGTAAATGAGGCATATCACGTTTTTATTGATAAAGGCTTTTCATATTTGACCAATGAGGCCATAAGTATTTTGGAGATTGGATTTGGTACAGGTCTTAATGCACTCATTACTTTGATTGAGGCTGAAAAGAATTCCAGACTGGTTGATTATACCGGCATTGAGGCATATCCCATAACTGTTGAGGAAGTATCACAATTAGACTACATCGAAACTTTAAAAGCTGATACTTTTAGAGAGGCCTTTTCTGAAATGCATAGAAGTACCTGGGAAAGTAAAATAAGGCTTACGCCTCATTTTTCATTTAAAAAACAAAAAAAGAACTTTCTGGACATTTCTGAAAGTAATCTTTACAACCTTATTTATTTCGATGCATTTGGAGCCAGGGTACAGCCAGAACTTTGGACAGAGCTAATTTTTGAAAAGATGTACAATGCTCTCACTGAAAATGGAGTTTTGGTAACCTATTCGGCTAAAGGAAGTGTGAGACGGGCAATGCAAAGCGTTGGTTTTGTTGTTGAACGACTACCCGGACCACCTGGTAAAAGAGAAATGTTGAGGGCCCGAAAAGTATCTGGGTAAACTAATTTCAGGAATAATTCATAAACGATACTGTTAAATCGAAATTAAACCTGATTGCCACAGGTATAAAAACCAATATCTTTAGCCAAAATTATGCGATGAAAGTTTTGATCACCGGAGCCACTGGTTTAATAGGGACCGAAATAACCGATTTATGTTTTGAAAAAGGAATTTCAGTAAATTATCTTACTACTGATAAATCAAAAATAAAAAACGAAACAAATTACCGTGGATTTTATTGGGAGCCAAAGACAAATGATATAGATTTAAATTGTTTTGAAGGAGTTACAGCAATTATCAATCTGGCCGGGGCTAGTATTGCCAAAAGATGGACTGAATCTTATAAAAAGGAAATTCTATCAAGCAGAGTAGATAGCGTAAATACACTTTATAATGCTCTTAAAAGTCTGAACCTGGATAAAAGCATATCATTTATTTCGGCATCTGCCATAGGTATCTACCCAAATTCCTTGCCTAATTTTTATACAGAAGAAGAAACAAACTTTGATTCAAGTTTTTTGGGGAATGTTACAGAGACTTGGGAAAAGGAAATCGATAATTTTAAGGCACTTAAATGTTCCGTTACCAAAATACGGATCGGTCTTGTTCTCTCATCGGAAGGGGGAGCCTTGCCAAATATGGCCAATGCGGTAAGAAGATATTTAGGCGCTTCATTTGGTTCAGGTAGACAATGGCAATCTTGGATCCATGTTAATGATCTTGCACGTATATTCTTATATGTTATCGAGAACAGATTGACCGGTGTTTACAATGGCGTTGCGCCAAACCCTGTTACCAATACAAAAATGCTCAAAGAGCTGGCCAAGGTTCTTGATAGACCCTTATTTTTGCCTAATATACCTCAATTTGTTATGAGATTAATCCTGGGCGAGATGTCTTATCTGTTATTTGTTAGTCAGCGTGTGAGCAGTAAAAAAATAGAAAAAAAAGGCTTTAGTTTTAAGTACAATAATATTTGCAGAGCCCTTGAAAATATATACTTAAAGGAAGTGAATGAGGATAATCCGGATGATGTATTGACCAAAGAATATATATAGATTTTAAGAAAGATATAGTTAGCTATCTTTTGAACATCCTTCAATAGGATGTTTTTTTTTGTGACATTTTGACATTTTTCAAGAATTGGCAGTACTTTTGCCATCCTATTTTGAGGTTTATATAAAGCTATATCAAATGAATAAAAAAGATAAGTCAGAAGAGATAAATGAAATGATTCCCAAAGAGCAGGAAATACAGGATGTACAGGATTTGGAATCAGATTTGAATACGCAACCAGAGGAGATAAAATCTATAGAAGATCAATTACAACAAGATCTGGATATAGAAAAAGATAAGTTTTTAAGGCTTTTTGCCGAGTTTGAAAATTACAAAAAGCGCACTACGAAAGAACGTATGGACCTTTTTAAAACTGCAGGACAAGAAGTTATGGTAGCCCTGTTGCCTATTATGGATGATTTTGATCGGGCTCTAAAGGAGATTTCAAAGTCTTCTGAAAAAGAATTGTTTAAAGGTGTGGATCTTATTAGCAACAAATTTAAAGAAACACTTAAATCTAAGGGTTTACAGGAGATGAAAACCAAAGAAGGCGATGCGTTTGACGCAGAAGTGCACGATGCAATTACTCAGATTCCTGCTCCTAACAAAAAGCTAAAAGGGAAAATTATTGATGTTGTTGAGAAGGGATTTAAACTTGGAGATAAAATAATTCGACATCCAAAAGTGGTTGTTGGAAATTAAATTTACAAAAGACTTATGAAGCAGGATTTCTACGAAATATTAGGTATTTCCAAAAATGCTACAGCTGCAGAGATTAAAAAAGCATATCGCAAAAAAGCGATAGAATTTCACCCGGATAAAAATCCGGGAGATCCCGAGGCAGAAGAAATGTTTAAAAAAGCGGCTGAGGCTTATGAAGTTTTGAGCGATCCTGATAAGAAAGCCAGATATGATCAATACGGGCATGCTGCATTTGAAGGTGGCGGTTTTGGCGGTGGCGGTATGAATATGGAGGATATATTTAGCCAATTTGGTGATATCTTTGGTAGTGCATTTGGAGGTGGATTTAGTGGATTTGGGGGCTTCAGTGGTGGACAACGCAGGATGAAAGGCAGCAATTTAAGAATTCGTGTTAGTTTAACTCTTGAAGAGATTGCGCATGGTGTAGAGAAAAAGGTAAAAGTAAAACGCAAAAAGCAGGCGGCTGGTGTGACCTATAAAACTTGCACTACTTGCAATGGTGCGGGGCAGGTAACAAAAATAACCAATACAATTCTGGGTAGAATGCAAACGGCAGCTACTTGCAACAGTTGCGGGGGAAGTGGGCAAATAATTGATAAAAGACCAAGCGATGCTGACGCTCAGGGTTTGAAAATAGTTGAAGAGACAGTTTCTATAAAAATACCGCCTGGTGTAGAGGAGGGCATGCAATTAAAAGTATCCGGAAAGGGTAATGAAGCACCTGGTGATGGAATAGCAGGAGATTTGCTGGTTGCAATAGAGACCATGGAACATGGAACCTTAAAAAGAGAAGGTGATAATTTGCATTATGATTTATATATAAGTATTTCGGATGCGGTTTTAGGTACTACAAAGGAGATTGATACTGTAACAGGTCAGGTTCGTATTAAATTAGAATCTGGGATTCAATCGGGCAAGATTCTAAGATTAAGGGGAAAAGGCATTTCAAACATTAATGGTTATGGTACAGGTGACCTTTTGGTGCACGTGAATGTCTGGACACCAAAAGAACTAAATAAGGAACAGCGCGAATTTTTTCAGAAGATGCAGAATAGTGAAAACTTTGAACCAAAGCCTGAAAAATCGGATAAATCCTTTTTTGAAAAAGTAAAAGATATGTTCTCTTAACGAATTAAAGTTTTATTTTTAAATAAAAAACGTATATTTGAATCAATATTGGGAAACCAATATTAATTTTCTTTTTCATAGCAATTTTTTTCCCATCCTTAATCTTTTTAAGGGTGGGTTTTGTTTTTTATGCGGTTAACCTACCTAAATCACTACTCTTTTTTTAATAAAAAAATTTATTTTGAGTCAATTAATTCAAGAGATATAATATTGATGATCTTTGATCTTATTAGAAAATATGGATCTATTATTCCTTTTATATACTATAAGATAGCATAATAAAAATGATAGATACAGGCTGGTATCACCACAACAGTGAGGTCAAAAACAAAATACCATGAATAGCCAAACCATTTTAATGCATTTCTATATCTTTGAATCCTATAAAAAGGGAATCATAAGAGATACTAAATTCTAAGCTTATTAATATAGAATAGGCTGTAATTGTAATTTGTTCTATTTGATCATACTTAATTCAAATCTCATTTTGAACACTTTTCAGATACAATCAAAATGTAAAAAAAATGGCCTGAATGAATAATATTCTTGTTGCTAATAATGTTACTAAAAAATTTGGCAACCAAATTGCGCTAAATAATGTTTCTCTGGTAATACCAAAGAATAGTATTTATGGACTCTTAGGTCCAAATGGCGCTGGTAAGACTACCTTAATAAGGATAATAAATCAAATTACCTTTCCAGATTCCGGTGAAGTTATTTTTGATGGAGAATTACTGCAGCCCCATCATATTGCAAGTATTGGTTATCTTCCGGAAGAGAGGGGTCTTTATAAAAGCATGAAAGTTGGCGAGCAGGCGCTATATCTTGCACAGCTTAAGGGATTGAGCAAATCCGATGCAAAACAGAAGCTCAAGTATTGGTTTGATAAGTTCGAGATAGGTGATTGGTGGAATAGAAAAATTCAGGAACTTTCAAAAGGTATGGCGCAAAAAATTCAGTTTATTGTAACAGTTTTGCATGAGCCTAAACTCCTTATTTTTGATGAGCCTTTTAGCGGTTTCGATCCAATAAATGCCAATATTATAAAGGATGAGATTATTAAGCTAAAAGAAAAAGGGACATCTATTATTTTTTCAACTCACAGAATGGAATCTGTTGAAGAATTATGTGAATATATTGCCCTGTTGCAC
>CAJQNH010000188.1 GCA_905479615.1 uncultured Eudoraea sp. | reverse complement strand
CTTTTCGCAGCCATAACATGGCGTTATCTTTATCTCCATCTTCAGCATATGCTTCAGCAATTTTTATCATAATATCATTTGAAGGTGCTGAACCTGTCGGAATTCCTGTTAAGATAGTTCCCCCAAGGTCGAGGGTTTTCTTTAGTGCAGTAATAGCGTTTTGATACTGCTCATCTTGATAATAGGAAATTCCTAATAAATAAAATATATCGCCATCGTTTTGATAGTGTTCCGTTAAGTTTTCTAAAATTGGAATCGCCTCTTGCCATTTTTCATTCTTTACTAAACTTACGGCTTCATTTCTCTGAAAAAAGTATTCTATTGGGCTTTCTATATTGCTATTTTTCGTTTGAGAAAAAGTATGAGAAACATTCAGAGAAATGAATAGGAGTACAATTAGAATTTTTGTTTTATTCATGTTTAATTTTTTATTGATTAAGCCAAATAAAGAATAGAGTTGTTACACTTAAATAAGTTTTAATTAGGCATAACGCGTTATATGCCGACTAATATACTCACTTATCCTTGAGACTTACCGGATAAGTGTCCCTTTTAGTATAAGTAAAGGTCTATCCGCAATATTTAATAATTCATCACTTTAGGAAGAATAAACCAATAAATATTAGTGACCTTTTGAATTCCAATGATATGTATGAAATGTACAACGAACCAAATGCTTTAAGATCTTTACTGAAGATTCAACTAAACAGACTTTTGGATAATACAGAAAGAGTCCTCAAAATCATCACGGATGAATTAGGTGAAATTGAATGAATGATTAGGTTAAAGTAACCAAATGCTTTGATTTATTAATAAAGAAATACAATGACTCTCTACGAATACAAAATACTATCTGGAGATGAGCAGTACGACACTGTATTTTTCAAAGGCGATAAAAGTATGCGAATAGACGTACAATTATAGTGTGAAGAAAACTCCTTATTTAGCTTTGGTGTTACAAACGTGTTACAATGTCTAAATAAAAAAGGGTTATATTTCTATTGGCCTTTTCTAACTATTTCGCAATAAAGTAGAGCAAGTACTTGCTGAACTTATTTTCTGTTAGATTTCTCTGATGAATTGGCGAAAAATGCGAAGCATAATTGAAGTTGGTTCCTTGGTCAAATTACAGAAAAGATACTAATGGTCTGTTATGTTATTACAGTCTGATCTTATATCCCGAAGCTGATTGATACTTGGGATTTCAATTGTGATTCTTTGTTGGCTGTCTTATGTGTGTAATCCTACTTGGGTTCGAGCCCGACCGAACGTCAAAAATCACTTTAATCATAGGTTTTGCCCGTTTTCTCAACATACCTGCGCAGCGAGCGGAAAGAGGAATAGTACTTGTAAATGTTACTTACATATTGTACCGTTTCCCTTCCAATCTCTTTTGCCGCAATTAGCTCTACCTGTCCGAACCATTCATTGGGATTAAGACCTTGCTTAGCAGCTTTTTTGCGAATCTGGTTCATTCGTCCCGGGCCCATGTTATAGGCCGCCAAGCTTAACAACATGGCATTTAACGGATCTAATTCGGGACTGTCAAAATACCTGCCGCGTAGAAAATGGAGATATTTTGCAGCCGCGTGGATGTTATTATCCATGTCGTAGACATTGTCAATGCCTACATTGGAGTCGGCAGCGGTGCTGGGTTTGATCTGCATGATACCCACCGCCCCTGCCGGGCTTGTCTTTGTATTATCCAGTTGGGATTCCTGATATCCCTGGGCAGCAAGCAATAGCCAGTCCCAATTGAATTTTTCTCCATATTTTTGAAACAAGCCCCTTAATTCCTTGAAACGCTCCACGGTTACCGGAGCGTTTGCCTTTTTGAGATAATCAGTGTTTTTCAGGAATTTCTTCAAAAGTATATTGCTCATAAGAGAGCCCTGCCGATGCTGCTTCATGAAAACATCCACGGCTTCCTTGAGCTTTGGACTCTTACTGCGCATCGCCCATCCGATTTCACCTCCTGTTTTTATGGCGAGAGCATCATGGACCTCAATGTCCGGGAGTAATGGTTGCCAAAGCATAGTCGTAAAATTATTCGAAATCGTAACCGGAATAATCCCGGCATTGACCATTTCCAGAATATCGTCATCTTCCAGGTACTCATCCACCGGCCTAACATGCATGATGGGCTTCCCGGCATTGCTTAGGGAGTCGTTAAAATCCTGTAAGTGTTCGAAGTAGCTGCTTGAACGCCTGATGTAAACAGTATCCCCCAGAAGGTCTTCAAAATTGGCAATAGACCTCCCTGCAGGGCCGGAAACAACTAATTCACGCCAGTTGCTTAATGACGGTACCGAAAAATCGAACTCCTTCTTACGGGTTTCTGTAATGACCAAATTTGCCGCCGCCAGATCCCCATACCCTACCTTCAGGGAGGGCAGGATACGGTCCCGGGTCATGGGGATAAAAATCACCTGCACATAACCGGGAGTCCCGGGTTTTTTACCAAGGCGTTCGTTGAGGTTTTTCTCAAACAAGTTGAGTGCCTCATAGGTAATTCCTCCACGTTTGGCGCCGTTGATAAAGTAACTGGTACGGTTGTAGGGAACCAGAGCCCGAATACGCCCGCGCTCGATCATTTCGTCCAGATCGCCGGTCCACTGTTCGCTGAGGCCCAATATTTCGTCAGCCGGGTCAAATTCGGGTTCCTGTATTTGTTCAGAGGATTCTGTGTTTCTGGAATCTGTACTGTGCTTCTCCTTACAGGAACTTACAATAAACAGCAAAATCAGAAACAACTGTAAAGGAATACGAACGGTATTTTTCATCGGTTATGGTTTACGCAGAATCCGATCAAAAGTAGCAGATTCCACCCTTATTAGCTGATATAGATCATGTTTCAAGAATTTCTTCGGGGTTACATATACAGATAGTTTTAATACTACTGAGCTCCGTCATTTAGTTTGGGGACATGAGGAAATTGCTATATCTCTTAAAGAACAACTGTGCTGAGAAAACTTGAGCTTTTACTATAGCTGCTTTTGGCAAGTCTTACAGCCATAGCCTAAAAATCGATATTTGAACTGGTTAATCCGATATTACATTACTCTCATCTAAATCCGTCAAATCCAAAATAAACCAGTTGCCGAGTACATTGACTGGTCGTCTACCGTAGATGTTCGTCAGCCTAACTTCCTATCAGTTTATCCAAAATATTCACTTCCGTTTGAGTAGAAAGACAAGCCCTATTCCAGAAAGTCCAATTTCAATTTGTGATTGATTAACAAATACCCATCCATTAGCATAAAATAAGTTCAGGGCATCCAAAGATCCATTAAATGCTTTTACCTCTCCCCCTTTAGAAGTTCGTATTTTCGGATTGCCTAAGGATCCCCAATTGATTTTTTGTCCATAGTCAACAATTACTTTTGATTTAGTGCCGAGTCCTTTATTAACAACGACCATAGCAATATATTCCAGATTTTCAATAGAATTAATTTCTACATCATCCACATAAATCGGTGATTTTTGCGCAAAGGCATCGGTGATGTTCATAAATAAGACAACAATAATGATCGCGAAATGTTTTTGATATTTTGTCATCATATTTAAATTTGACAAGTTACTTTATAATATTCAAAATAATTTATTGCTACAATATAATATTATTTATTGATTTCGGCCAACAGGAGTCTGCGCATCAACCCAATTTTTTAAAAATATCAACTTCTGGACTAATTAAATAATTTAAATCATGTATTTTTTCAGGAACAAATAAGCACAACTAATAAAAACCCCCATTGTAATCTCTAAAAATCAACTGATTAACATTGGTCTTGGTACTCGAGGCGGGACTTTAATCAATATTCCCCATTCAATTTAAAACTGCCCTTATTTCAATTTTGTGTAACAAACGTGTTACAAGGGTAAAACAAAAAAGTCCAACATTTCTGTTGGACTTTTATAACTATTTCGCTATAAAGTAGAGCAAACTCACTTTACTGCGATGAAGTGAGCTTCGCTCTACTTCGGCGCTCCTCCTCTTGGGCTTCCCGCCGGTGGCGGGATAAACTTCTCGCCCAAAATTCTCTCACAAAAAAAGCCGCTCACTTTCGTGAATGGCTTTGGTATTGCGATGAAGTGAGCTTCGCTCTACTTCGGCGCTCCTCCTCTTGGGCTCGAACCAAGGACCCTCTGATTAACAGTCAGATGCTCTAACCAACTGAGCTAAGGAGGAAGGTTTCCCCGTTTTTCGGGATGCAAATATAATAGTTTCTTTCAAATAGCCCAACAAAAAAAAACG
>CAJQNH010000187.1 GCA_905479615.1 uncultured Eudoraea sp. | reverse complement strand
CTGTTGACAAAGCTTGTGAGGCAATTATAAAAGCAGGCGAAAGTGATGCTAATTTAATCGTATTCCCTGAGGCTTTTATCTCGGGTTACCCGGATTGGGTATGGCTTATACCCAATAGTAAAAGCGCTGATTTAAATGAGCTCTATGTAAAACTCGTTGAAAATGCTGTTTCCGTTCCCGATGATACTACCGAAAAACTTTGCAATGCTGCAAAAAAAGCAGGTGTCAATGTTGTAATTGGTATGCATGAACGCAATTCTGAAACGAGTAATTCAAGTTTGTTCAATAGCTTACTTTTTATAGACGATAAAGGTTTGATTCTAGGTAAACACAGAAAGCTAATTCCGACTGGAGGAGAGCGACTTATATGGTCACAAGGAGATGGTAGCACTTTATGCTCTTATGATACTTCATCTGGAAAAATAGCAGGATTGATATGTTGGGAAAACTTAATGCCATTAGCAAGAAATGCAATCTACGAATACGGAACTCAAATATTGGCATCTCCAACCTGGGATAAAAGTCCAAACTGGATTCAATCCATGCAGCATATTGCAAGAGAAGGTGGCCTTTTTGTAATAAGTACATGTATGGCTTTTAAAATGGATGATATTCCTGACGAGTTTGAGTTTAAAAAACTTTATCCAGAAGGAAGAGAATGGATCAATGTGGGTAACAGTACTATTATTGGACCAAATGGGCAACTTTTAGCAGGACCTTTAGAGGCAGAGGAAGGTATTTTATATGCAGACATTGATCTTCAACAAATTATAAAAGCTAAACGAATGTTTGATGTTGTTGGACATTATTCAAGACCCGATGTTTTCTCATTCAATGTAAAGAATAAGTCAAATTAAATAAAAACTAGCCACAACATAGTATAAAATTAATTGCTGTACCAGCCTACTTACCAAATTCTCGCGTCCAGATAGTTATCGGATTCCATTTCGGTTTTTATTTGCTAAATTCCGTGCTTAATCACGCAACTACTCATAACCGAGATCGTTAGGCTTAATTATGACCAGCCCAAAACAATTAGAAAAATTAACCATAAATATTCTATCATGAGAAAAATATTACTTTTTATTTTATTCCTGGCAGTTATACTACCATCCTTTGCTCAACATAATCATAGTGACCATTCTAAAGAAATAAATCATGTTATGGCATGTAGAAGTGGCGTAAATTATATTGAAAACCTTCCTGCACCAGAACTCATGAATGGTGTTGGCTCTTCAACATTAAAAATAAAAACTTCGTCAGAACTTGCACAAAAGTATTTTAGCCAGGGAGTTAGTCAATTACATTGTTTCTGGGACTTTGAGGCCTATAGATCATTTAAAGAAGCTATAA
This sequence comes from uncultured Eudoraea sp., assembly GCA_905479615.1. Classification (GTDB taxonomy): domain Bacteria; phylum Bacteroidota; class Bacteroidia; order Flavobacteriales; family Flavobacteriaceae; genus Eudoraea. Next base: position 14,379 of record CAJQNH010000187.1, on the reverse strand, counting down.
AGCTAGATTCTACCGCAATTATGCCATATTGGGGCATTCTTCACACAATTTTATTTATTGATAATGAAGAGTTTGATGAAGAAAAAAAAATAGCCGTAGAAAAACTTAAAGTATTAAGTAAAACCGCAGAAGGATATGAAGCCCTTTATAGCAAAGGAATTCTCGATTTTGTTGAAACTAAAAACCCAGAAGGTTATTTGAAACAATTAGAAAATATCGTTCATCAATACCCACAAGATGTTGATGCAAAACTTTTTTTGGCCCTATTTAACATGTCTGGATATGATGAAAATATGGACCCCCGAAAAGGGACCATCTATAGTGAATATTTGTTACGAGACCTTCTAATTTCAAATCCAGAAAATCATGGTGTTCATCATTATTGGATCCATCAAATGGAAAACTGCTGTCCTGAGGAGGCTTTAGGGAGCGCTGATAAACTAGCAGATTTAGCTCCAGAATCAGGACACATAGTCCATATGCCCGGACACGTCTATTATAAATTAGGTGATTACAAAAAGGCACATGATCAATTCATTAAGGCTATGCAAGTAGACTCAACTTATATGGCCAATCAAAATATTAAGGAGATAGATAACTGGAATTATATACACAATCTTAATTATTTGTTAGCCAATTGTGCTCAAGATGGGCGTTATAAAGAGGGTCTGCATTACGCAGAAAGGCTTGAAAAAATGGTCGCTGTTGCAGACAGAGTTGATATGCATCGAGGAGCCTACTTTTATCAAGGAATAATTACCCCGGCAATTATGGAAATGCGCTTTGGCTTTTGGGATAAAGCTGTTGAAAAATTTGATAAAATAGTGGATTTAGATTCAATGTATGGAAGGCAAGCCATGGATTACAAAGCTGCGTTTTCTACTTTTTCTTCAGGAATGTCTGCTTTAAAAACTAATGACATTTCTAAGGCAAAATCAAAATTAGATCAACTGGATGCTTTGTTTTGGCGAAATTCACAACTAGAAAATGAAAAGGACAAAATCAATCAATTCCGATTGAAAACTCTACTCGTTACTTCCATAGAACTAAAAGGAAATATTTTAATTGCCGAGAAAAAATATGATACAGGAATAGAAGTCCTAAAAAAAGCCGTTGAAATGGAAAAAGATTTAGGTTATTCAGAACCTCCATATTACCCAAGACCGACCTTGTTAAGTTTAGCAGATGCATACGCTAAAAAAGGTGAGTATGAAAAAGCTGAATCTTGTTACGAAAAAATACTTGACAAACATCCAAATAGTTCCATAGCATATTGGGGACTAATGAAGATTTACAAAAAGATGAAAAAACAGGATAAATATGAAGGGATTAAATCAAAATTTGATAATATAACTCAATATGGTGATAAAGGTATTTTTAAATAGGATTAACGAAGTCATATTTAACTCGAATATTATTAAATAAGTCTAACACCGTATAAAACTTATTCCTGGTGTAAGCCTACTTACTGAATTCCTCACGTGTCGATAATTATCGGTATTCTTAGGTCTGAATTTACTGAATTAGGTGCTTAAACAACTAATATTATACCAACCGTTGTATTTAATATAAGAAAATCACTACACCTCGCATAAAGTTAGATAAAGACTCGGTTAAAACATTACAAAAACAAAATAGAATATGGAATATATCAAATCTACTTCCAATCTTCGAGCCTGCCATTGCCTGGTAATTATTCTTTTTGCAGTTAATTCAGCGGTTGGTCAAACATCACGTCAAGAAAAGATGGAAAAATTAAATTTTATGATTGATGAATGGGTTGGTATCTCGACTACTTACCAAAATGATACCATTGCAAAACAAGTACCTGCTTTTGAAAAAATTAGTTATAGGTTAGATAAGAATCTAATTACAATAGATTTACAATCTTAAATACTGCAGCTTCATACAGTTATTTATTATGACGATAAAGACGAAAAATATTATTACAATTCTTATTACAAAGACGGTACAGGAAAATATGACGCTGAATATAAAGATGGCAAACTTATAGTCTGGCCAAACAAAAATAAAAAATTCATTTTTCACTTAACTCCAAACGGAAACTTTCAAGAATATGGCGAGAAGTTTGAAAACGGTGAATGGATTAAATATTTTGAAGACAATTTTAAAAAATCTCCAGAAAACTAAATACAAAAACGTTTATAGTTCATTGCGTCCGAAATTCTTACTCGGAATTTCCTAGCTGCTGAACAACAGATTTTTTCTTTTCTCTATCTTAGTGTCTGCTCAACGAAACCATACATTTACACGATATGCACAAATAATAAAGAGATGAGAAGGATAACACTTAAAATATTATTAGTAGTCTGTGTATTGATTTCAATAGATTCCTATTCTCAGCATAACAGGATAAGAGATTACGGTATTGAAATTGGTGTATTAAAAACTGGTAAAATTAATGCCATTACAGATATTGAAGGTGTTAGAGTTGGCCATACAACACTAATAATTGGCGATAGTATAAGAACAGGTGTAACTGCTATCCTACCTCATTCAGGCAATATTTTTCAATTAAAAGTGCCAGCCGCAATTTATATTGGTAATGGGTTTGGGAAATTAGCAGGATATAGTCAGGTCAAAGAATTAGGAAATATTGAAACGCCAATTATCTTAACAAATACATTAAGTGTACCAGTAGCCTCTGATGCCTTGATTACCTATACCCTAAATTCGAATAAAAATGTGCATTCTGTGAATTCAATTGTTGGAGAAACAAATGACGGCTGGCTAAATGATATAAGAGGAAGGCACATTAAACAGGAACACGTTTTAAATGCCATAAAAAATGCTAAGGGAGGATTTGTGGAAGAAGGAAATGTTGGGGCGGGTACAGGAACAATTTGTTTTCAATATAAAGGTGGTATTGGAACCTCCTCACGTGTCGTACCAAAATCTTTTGGAGGATATACTGTTGGTGTTTTGGTTCAGACTAATTTTGGTGGAGTTTTTGAGCTAAATGGAGTTCCGATAGCAAAAGAGTTAAATAATTACCCTTCCGGTTTTAAAGATGATGTGGATGGCTCTTGTATGATGGTTGTTATTACAGATGCTCCACTCGATTCAAGAAATCTGGAAAGACTAGCCAAAAGAGCAATTATGGGATTAGCAAAAACGGGAGGAATTGCATCAAATGGAAGTGGGGATTATGTTATTGCATTATCAACGGCTAAAGACAATTTTGTTCCGTATTCGGAAGATTCAATGTTAAACGAGAAAAAAGAATTAATGAATTACGCGATGTCACCTTTATTTTTGGCAACAATTGAAGCAACGGAAGAAGCTGTTTTGAACTCTTTGTTTGCAGCTGAAACGATGATAGGAAGGGATGGCAATGAAATAAAATCAATACCAATTGATAAAATTATCGAAATAATGAAGAAATACAATAAAATTATTCCCGATTAAAAAAGTGAGTGCATAACACAAAATAAAGGGTATTAGTACCTATGCAGAAGCTTCGGTTTAATTATAAAACATGTGTTTATTAAGAACAATAGTAAAAATTAAAACCATAATCAATCCAACCCAAATACATATAGTTCCCAATATACCTTCTCCAATTCGACTACAGGAATATGGGGTAGGCATTTTCATTGCAGCTTTAACGAAATCAGCACTAAAAAAAGCAATAAAGAAAAAGTTCATTACGGTTAATGATGTTATTGCTACTACCGCTACTTTAATAAATGGCGGTGAGTGCATAAGCTTATCCATTCCAAAAGAAGTCAGTCCGAAGAAAAAACTGGTCTTTCCTCTTAAAGTACTATTTGAAGATGATTACTTGGCAGTGATTCATAAACCTGCTGGTATTTTGGTCAGCGGCAATAGTTTTAAAACCATTGCCAATGCTTTAGCTCAAAACATTCAACGAAGTAATCTTCCTGACGCTACAAAACTTCAGCCTGTTCATCGATTAGATTATGCAACTACAGGTGTTTTATTGGTTGGAAAAACGAGTAGTAGTATTCGTGCTTTAAATAGAATGTTTGAAGATAAAAAGATTGCGAAAACATATTATGCAGTTACTATTGGTGAAATGAATGATCGGGGAAAAATCACTTCAGAAGTTGACGGTAAGAAATCACAATCGAATTATAAATTATTGGAATCTGTTTCCTCAAAAAGATTCGGCAAACTCAACCTGGTAAAATTGAAACTTCAAACAGGCAGAAGGCATCAATTGCGTAAACAACTGTCCGGTATTAATAATCCGATACTAGGAGATAAAGAATATGGAATTGAAAATTTAATTTTAAGTGGCAAGGGCTTGTATTTACATGCCTATTCGTTGAAATTCATACATCCATTTACAAATAAACAAGTCTGTTTAAAAGATGAAATTCCTCAAAGGTTTAAGAAAATATTTATTTCCAAAGTAGCAGAAACTTTTACTGCCGATTCGTATAATTCATACTATTATAAGGGTTCTGTACTTTTAATAAAACTTGAAGAAAGAATTGGCCCTGAAATAATGAGAAAATTGCTATCTTTTTGTGTGGAAAAAAGGATCAAAACAACGGAAACGTTTTTAGCAGAACTTGAAAACTTAACAAATAAAAGTGATCGGGATTTTTTTGAAGACTTATTGAATAGTTAAGGAGGAAAGGCATCCATTTCGTACAATTACATTTCCCGATTCACAATTCTATTTCGCCAGTTAGCCGGATATCCCTTGAGGATGAACCTGCCTGAAATTTATAAGTTCCGTTTTCCAAAGCCCAAAAAGCGTTACTTTCATCCCAATAGCGCAATTCTGAAACTGGAATTCTAATCAAAATATCCTCGCCCTGATTCGGGGCCAAATTTTCAGTTTTGGCGAAGCCTTTCAATTCCTTATTGGGACGATCAATGACCGTTCCGGGCTTTGAGATATAGATTTGCACCACCTCTTTGCCAACATGTTTCCCCGTGTTCTGAATAGACAAAGAAATATTAATCGTATCATTTTCCATAGTCAAATCCATATTTCCATATTCAAAATCCGTATATGAAAGACCATAACCAAAAGGATAAGATACATCCAGGTTTTTTTTGTCGAAATGCCTATAGCCTACATAAATATCCTCTTCATAAATGGTGTAATCTTCGTTTTTATTCTTTTCGTCTTCCGGTTTTTCTTCTCCTGTAAAAATCATGGTCATAGGGTTAAAAGACAAACCTTCTAAAGGAAAATTTCGATGCGCAGCGTGATCCCTAACATGTATAGGAAATGTCATTGGAAGTTTAGCGCTTGGATTTACTTTTCCGCTTAAAATATTGGCTGCCGAATTACCACCTTCTTGTCCGCCTTGCCAGGCAAGTAAAATAGCATCCGGCTGCTCTTTCCATGATGAAGTTTCAATTACCCCTCCAATATTAAGGACAACTATAACTTTTTTACCCTTTTGATGAAACTCCTGTATGGTCTTTTTCAGCATTTCATTTTCTGATTCTGTTAGCAGAAAATCATCTGCCTCAACCCGATCACCCCCTTCGCCACTATTTCTGCCGATTGTTAATATGGCTGCATCGGATACATTAGCTGCATTGCGTAATTGATCTTGTGTGTAAACAATTTCTGGTGGATTATAGGGTACAAACATGGCTTTCATTCCTTCGGGTTTTACAAATTTTTCCTGATTGGCCTCCTTGTGAGATTCATAAATGTCTCTTGCCATTTCATTAATTTCAAATCCGTTGTTCTTCAAGCCTTGTTCCAAAGAAATGGTATAGGCTTCGTTCACATCCCCGGAACCAGTACCGCCAGCTATAAAATCGTAAGATGTTACCCCTATCAGGGCAATATTTAACCCGTTTTTCAGAGGTAGTGCATTCTCATTTTTTAGTAGCACCATCCCCTCGGATGCTGATTCCCTTGTAATTCTTGCATGAGACTCAAGATCTGGTTCATTGCCATAATCGTAGCCCTGCATTTTTCTGGTTTGGACAATCAACTTAAGAATTCGGCGAGCAGAAGTGTCAATTTCCGCATTAGACAAGTCTCCATTCTCATGCGCCTCTATAAGTGCATCCCATTGTAATTTTGTGCCTGGTTCGAGTAAGTCATTCCCGGCCTTTATTTGAGCAGGTGCGTCATCTCCACCAAACCAATCCGTCATTACCACACCTTGAAAACCCCATTCACGTCTAAGAATATCTGTTAGCAATTCCTTGCTCTCAGAAGTGTACGTGCCGTTTACTTTGTTGTATGAAGACATTATAGTCCAGGGTTTTGATTGTTTTACAATAATCTCAAAGCCCTTTAAATAAATTTCGCGCATTGCACGGTTTGATATGATAGCGTCATTGTTATTCCGATTTGTCTCTTGATTGTTGGCAACAAAATGCTTTACTGAGGTACCGACGCCGTTGGATTCTATTCCGTTGACCATCGCGGCACCTATAAAACCACTAAGCAATGGATCTTCAGAATAATATTCAAAATTTCTTCCATTGAAAGGGTGTCTTTGGATATTGGCACCCGGTCCCAGGATAACATCTACACCATATTCTAATGCCTCTTCACCCATGGCATCTCCAACAGATTCAACTAAATCCGTATTCCAGGTAGAGGCCAATAGTGTGGCTATTGGAAAGGCCGTGGCATAATATTCTTTATCATCATTTTTCCGGGTGGGTTCTATTCTTAGGCCTGCAGGTCCATCAGACAAATAAATAGTCGGAATTCCCAATCTTGGTGTTGGTACGATGACACCGGCCGCACCAGGGATCCCCTCGCCCGGTTCGGTCATACCCAATTCTGATCCTAATCCAGACCCTTTAAGCAGATGTATCTTCTCTTCAATAGTCATTTTCTCTAAAAGGTCTGCCACACGTTCATCTGTGCTTCTTCTGTTGTCCTCATAAGTATCAAGTTCTTCATTTCCATTGCGATCTAAAAAGACAAATCCGTCGATTGTAATTTCCACAAGGTCTGGATTTTCGGTATAGTCGTCTTCAAAATCCATAAATTTTGAGTTTAGATACAACCAACCTCCTACTCCAATTATTAAGATTAAGATAAGCAGCCCAATCAGGATTTTCAACGCTTTTTTCACACCTTTTTTCATATAACTATAGTTAATTGTGTCATTACGCCACAAATATAATTAAATTTAATTGTGTCTATATGCCACATATGCTATTTTTACTTTATGGAAATCATAAAATTTTTAGAAAAAGCAAACAAGCAGTTTTTACCCAACTTGTCTATAGACCTGGTAATAATAGGGTATCAGAATAATAAACTCAAATGCCTGCTTCTCCAGATTGATGAAAAATGGCTGCTCCCAGGTGGGTATATTAAAAATAGTGAATCGGTGGATGACGCTGCTATCAGGATTCTGAAAGAGAGGACCGGGCTTGACAACCCGCATCTCAAATTTCTTTCAGTTTTTGGCAATAGGGATCGTCAATTCAAAAATGAATGGAAAGAATTTATTAAAAACAATAACCTGGACTGGAAAGATGATTACTGGGTTAACAATCGATTTGTAACACTCACCTATTACTCTTTAGTCAATATAGCGGAAATTCATCCCACTCCCGGAATTATGGATGAAGCGATTTCCTGGTTTGACTTTGATGATCTACCGGAAATCTGGATGGATCATAGATCTATTCTGACGAAAGCCAGAAACCGTTTAAAGGAGGATTTAAAGCACGAACAACTCACCTATAATTTGCTGCCAGACAAATTTACCATGCCTGAACTTCATCAACTTCATCAAGCAATACTGGAGGAAAAACTGGATCGCAGCAGATTTCAGAAAAAAATACTATCGACAGGATTATTTGACAGATTACCCAAAAAATCTAAAAAAAATTCACCCGGGCAAAATCCTTATCAGTATAAAATAAAATCTGACTAGTTTTAGTATGATAAAATTTTGAACTGTAGGTTGAGAAAACCCAAATAACAAGGTGTTTAAAAAATAGCTGATTAAGTAGTAGATTGAAGTTTAGGTGATTTTATATATTTATGCTAACTGGAAAGAATGCCATTATCAAAACGCTAATTTTCATTTAGTAAGCCGTAATAGCGAATAACGTGACATACCTTAAATTGACTGCTGCTAAAACAGAGACTAATTTGAGAAAAAAGACCGGTAGATTAAATCTGTTAAAATGGAAATCAAAGATAATCACATCAATTACATTGAATTCAAAGCGAAAGACCTTGAAAAAATAAAAGAATTTTATACGGCCTCTTTTAATTGGACTTTTACGGATTATGGACCAACATATACAGCTTTTTCGGAAAGTGGACTTTCGGGTGGATTTGAAATAACTGAAAATGAAATTGTAAATGGTGCATTAATTGTTTTATATCACAAAAATCTTGAATTGATAAAAAACAAAATTGTCAAGGCTGGCGGTAAAATCATAAAAGATATTTTTTCTTTTCCAGGTGGTCGGAGGTTTCATTTTGTTGATCCCTCCGAAAATGAACTGGCAGTTTGGTCTGATAAATAATATCGTTAAATAAAAAACTGCTACAACAGCGGCCATAATTCATTGTCCTAAAACACCAAACCGAAAGAATTTATCTATTTTAGACTATACAACAAGAATTCATAGCCCGGACCATAATGCTAAAATTAATGTTTTACATTTAGCTCGAAAACCCTATATAAATTAAGCTATGATAGTATTAAAACATGATACCGTAAAGTCTAAAAAGAAAAATGCTGCGCTATTAATTTTATTTTTTTCGCTTTCATTAGTGAATGCACAATATGAAATTAAACCAGCAAAAGGATATACAACCCAAATTGGTTTAATGGTAGATATGCTGGAAAAATTAAAGGATCGACTTGTGGAAGATATCCGTGATTTAGATCAAGCGGAAACAGATTACTTATTTGACGACAAGGCCAACAGTATTGGAGCCATAATTATGCATTTAGTGGCCACTGAAGCATATTACCAGGTTGAAACTTTAGAAGAACGCACCTGGACTAATGAAGAAGGAGAATTTTGGCGAATTGCCGGAGGTATGGGAGCAGAATCAAGAGACAAACTAAAAGGAAAACCTATAAAATATTATTTGGATCTATGGGATCAGGTTCGGGAAAAAACGCTCGAAGGTCTTAAAACCAAAGATGATGAGTGGTTTGCAGCAAATATAGATGAGGGCATTAACAACCATTGGGCATGGTTTCATGTTTTGGATCATATGTCCAATCATATGGGTCAAATAGCACTGGTGAAAAAGAGGCTACCTGAATGATCTGGATTATTCTGACTATAATTCAACGCTTCTATAAAACCCTATCCGCACCAAATTATAGCCAGAATCGTAAGCGGTAATTTAATACGAGTACTAGTGAAGAAAAAGATGTGGATTTTAGTTGGCTTTATATTTTTAAAGTTTCTGCTACAATATATTTTAATAAGCCCTGAATACGACTTACAAAGAGACGAATACCTTTATCTTGATCAAGCACATCATTTGGCATGGGGATATTTATCCGTCCCACCTGTTACTTCATGGATTTCCAGTATTATTTATCTTTTGGGCAATTCCGTTTTTTGGGTAAAATTCTTTCCTTCATTGTTCGGTGCTTTAACAATTCTTGTAGTTTGGAAAACAATTGAAGAGCTAAAAGGGAATTTATTTGCATTAATTTTAGGTGCAACTTGTATTTTATTTTCAGCCCTTTTAAGATTAAATACATTGTATCAGCCTAATTCACTGGACGTTTTAAGCTGGACAGCTTTTTACTTCGTTATCATTAAATATTTCAATACCAAAAAACCGAAATGGCTTTTTGTTGCGGCAATGGTATTTGCCCTTGGATTTCTAAACAAATACAATATCATTTTTCTGCTTTTTGGTCTGCTGCCTGCTATTTTACTAACAGAACAACGTAAAATATTTATTCTGAAGGAATTTTACATTGCCTTATTTTTAGGGTTATTATTCATTTCACCTAACCTTTTGTGGCAATTCAATAATAATTTTCCTGTTGTTCATCATTTAAATGAATTGGCAGACACCCAATTGGTAAATGTTGACAGAATAGGGTTTTTAAAATCACAATTGCTTTTTTTCCTGGGTTCTTTGTTTGTAATTGCTTTCGCCTTATATGCTTTACTTTTTTACAAACCTTTCAGAAAATATATGCCTTTATTTTGGACATTCTTTTTTACACTCATCCTTTTTCTATATTTCAAAGCCAAAGACTACTACGCAATAGGACTATACCCGATTTATATTTCTTTTGGTTCGGTTTTTCTTGCGAATCTTTTAAATGAAGGATGGAAAAAATATTTACAAGCTGTAGCTATTGCTATTCCAGTATTGGTTTTTATTCCAATCTTCAGTATTGCATTTCCCAATAGAAGTCCCGAATATATAGTAGCGCATTCAAAACGATATGAATCCTATGGGCTGCTTCGCTGGGAAGATGGCAAAGATCATTTACTGCCGCAGGATTTTGCAGATATGCTGGGTTGGCAAGAATTAGCGCAAAAAGTAGATTCCATTTATTTAAAGTTGCCCAATCCAAACCAAACAATTGTGATTTGCGATAATTATGGACAAGCAGGTGCAATAAACTATTATACAAAAGAGGAAATTAAAGCAGTTTCATTTAGCGCAGACTATATTAACTGGTTTAATCTGGAACGGAAATATACTAATCTCATAAGGGTTAAGAACTATAAAGAAAAAGATAATGAGATGAAAGAAACTGGTCCGTATTTTAATTTTGCTGTTTTGGCTGATTCTATAAAAAATCACTATGCCAGGGAATACAAAACAATGATTTTTTCTTTTACAGGTGCTAAAATTGATATTAATAAAAGAATAGAAAATGAAATTAACGAAACTAAAAACTACCCGTAGCTTTATACAAAAATAATTGCAGGTTCAGTAATAAAATAAATCTTTGTACGCCGCTAAACTTCATTGTAAATTGACAGGAATGAAGCCCGCAATCGGCTACTGTTTTTGTGCGAATCGTTAGCTTTAATTATATGAAAAAAACAACTTTTGTAATATTACTTTTAATCCTGATCAGCATACAATCGTGTGCTGATAAATCATTTAAGCAAAATCTTGAGGTCAAAAAATCTTTAAATGGATTTAATGATAAAGTTGATTCGATAGTGATCAATAAAATGAACGAATATAATATTCCCGGCCTTTCTATTGGCCTGGTGAGAAATGATTCTGTCATATACACCAAGGGATATGGTGTTAGAAATATAGAAAAAAATAATCCGGTTTCGGAACATACCATATTTCATACTGCTTCGGTTAGCAAATTATTTACATCCTCGGCCATTGTTAAATTGACAAATGATGGGCTACTTTCACTTGATGATAAACTATACAAAGTTATTCCCGAGTTGCAGTTTAAAGACGAACAGATTAAGAAAATATCCATTAAAGATTTATTAAATCACACCTCTGGCTTACCTGATGTTAATGACTATCACTGGGAAAACAATAATCAATCCAATACGAGCTTAAAAGAGTATGTTGTCAGCCTAAATCTTAAACTGGAATCGGAGCCTTCTCTTACCTATTCTTACAGCAATTTGGGTTATAATCTATTGGGATACGTGATTGAAAAAAAGACTAAAAGTTCGTTTGAAGATTATTTAAAAAATAATATTCTAAATCCCTCAGGTATGGTTTTTAGCGACTTTAGATATTTCTACATTCATGACTCTCTCACTACATCACCACATACCAAAAATAAAATAGTTGGGAATGTATATGAAAGAGACACCTACCCATATACAAGAGAGCATGCTGCTAGTAGTACGCTGAATGCCTCAGCTTTAGAATTAAGTAAGTGGATGATTCACTTTTTGAAGGAATCTAAACGAAATACTCCTGGGAACAATTACCCCTTGACCTTGAAACCCGCTTCAGTTAAATTCTCGCAAATAGGATTAGGATTTCAACAATACAATTTTGAGTCAAAACATGCCATAGGTCATTTTGGCGGGGACAAAGGATTTAGAAGTTTTTTAATGATGTTCCCAGAGGAGAAAATTGGACTTGTTGTTTTGGGAAATTGTGACTATGAAGAAGATTTCAGGCAAGAAATTATTCACCCTATTGCAAAACTAATGTTACAATAAAGTTCCTTGAAAAGTTCCTTATTCAAATCGTTACCAGATATTGATTGTACAAGTAAATATTATAAACTGTTTCTTTAGCTTTAATCTATTCCTCTTTTCCTGCTATGTCGCATATACTTAAAAATAAAAACCTGGAAATTCAAATTGATATCCCCTTTGAAAATTATAATTTCTCACGATTTGACTGGACCGGAAAAATTGTGGAAGTAAACTATCAAAATATTCAAATGTCAAGTGTTGAAAGAACTGATTGTCAAAATGAGAACTATTTTGGAAAAGGATTCTATAGTGAATTCGGAATTGATACGGCATTAGGTTTTGATGAGGCCGACATAGGTGGATGGTTTCATAAAATAGGTGTGGGCTTATTAAAAAAAGAGGATAATCAATACCTGTTTAGCAAAACATACAACATCAAACCTGCAGAATTTAAAGTTATTTCTGAAGCGAATAGAGTTTTAATTAGTTGTAAATCAGATGCTATTAATGGATATTCGTATTTATTGAGAAAAGAAATTGAATTACATGAAAGTAGTTTTACAATTAAATATTATTTACAAAACACAGGTGAAAAAGATATTATTACCAATGAATATGTCCACAATTTTACGGCAATCAATAATGATTTAGTAGGGAATAATTATATATTAAAATTTCCATTTCATTTAAAACCTGACTTATTTGAGAAAACGGTTAATCCTGAATTAAAAGTTGATATCGGGGAAAATGAAATTAAATTTAATAGTAGGCCAAAAGAACAATTCTTTTTTAGTAACCTAACAGGCGGTGAATATGTTCATGCAGAATGGGAATTGATTAACCTTAAAAGTAAAATTGGGATTAGAGAAACCGGGAGTTTTCAAACAAATAAAGTTAATCTTTGGGGATGGAAACACGTGATTAGTCCGGAGTTATTTTTTAATATATTTATTAAACCTGGTCAATCAATTGAATGGTCCAGGAATTATAATGTGTATAAAGTAAATTGAACTGTTTGATAACATTGCGCATAAATAATGGCAGTGTGAATGCCAAGCTGAAAAATATGTGAACTGAAATCCCATGTTACTCATAAACAAACTGCCCGTGACAAGTCTGTTATGAAGTAAAAAATTAATTGATTATCGGGCAATTAAATATTTCTTTTTTGTAAATTTAGTCCGTTCGATTCGCGCAAAAAAATCCAGCCGATTTCCACTCATAACAAAAGCATCGTAAGAGCCTTTGGCCAACATGATGGAGCATAATTAATAAACATAAAACCATGAAAATAAAAATTCCAATCGCTTTCCTGTTGTTAGCAGTAATTTTCAGTTGCAACACTCCCCAGGATCAAAAAAAAGGGGAATCCTCCGCAAACTTTGAAATGGATCGTACCATTTTGCCTATCCATCCACCAGAAACAGAATCCATAACTGAGATGGATGCAAGAAATGTTGAAAAGCCGGACATCTTTGAAGTTAAAGCCCCGGAAGGTTCTCCAAATATTGTAATCGTTATGATTGATGATATTGGTTTTGGAGCTACCAGCACTTTTGGTGGAGCCATAGAAACTCCAACTTTTGATCGATTAGCAGATAATGGTTTGAGGTTTACCCGTTTCCACACCACTGCCTTATGTTCTCCTACCCGGGCTTCATTACTATCTGGCAGAAATCATCATCAAATGAATGTTGGGTCGGTAATGGAAGTTGCTACAGGATTTTATGGCAACCAGGGGATAAGACCCGATAATGCAAAATATGTTGCAGAGACACTACGTCAAAATGGATATAGTACGGCTGCTTTTGGCAAATGGCACGAAACTGCCACCTGGGAGGTTTCCGTATCTGGTCCTTTTTTCCGTTGGCCTACCAATTCGGGATTTGATAAGTTTTACGGATTCATTGGAGGAGAAACCAACCAATGGGATCCTGTTATTTTTGACGGTGTAACTAAGGTTTACAAAAAAGATGATCCAGATTATCATTTTACAACAGACATGACTAATGAGGCCATCGAGTGGATCAAGTTTCAAAAGGCTATGACTCCGGAGAAACCTTTTATGGTGTATTACGCTCCTGGAGCTGTGCATGCACCGCATCACGCTCCAAAAGAATGGATAGAGAAATACGATGGGAAATTTGATGCGGGTTGGCAAAAATTACGGGAAGAAACATTCGCTCGTCAAAAAGAAATGGGCATTATCCCACAAAACACAAAACTTGCTCCTATGCCAAGTGATATTAAGGACTGGGAAAGCTTAAGTGAAAATGAAAAGAAATTATTTGCCTT